>NZ_OW712331.1:1800000-2035557 GCF_940677205.1 [Clostridium] colinum
AGGCAATACTTCTGTTAATTTTTCACACAGAGTTATTGCTGGTTTATGGGAAAAATTTGCAAAAATAACATGCTCTAGCTTGTCTAATTGATTTTTTATTGCATTGTTTATTGTTTCATTGCAATGCCCCAAAAGGTTACACCACCAGGAGCTTATAATATCTATATATTCTTTACCACAATTGTCATATATATATACCCCTTTTGCATATTCTACAATTATAGGTGGCAACTCTTCATAATCTTTCATTTGAGAACAAGGGTGCCATATATGTTTTAAATCTTTTTCTTGTAAATTCATAAACTCACCTAAAATCACTTAAAATATTTATATTTTTATCATTATGTCCAACTTTAGCTATTATTGGTACGCTAGTTGTATTATATATTAAGTTTATATTGTCATTATGCATAATTATATCTTTATAGTTGTTAAAAATAATACCTTTTATATTTATATTTTTAGATTTTATATATTCTATAGTAAGCAAAGTAAAATTAATAGTTCCAAGCCCTGCATCTGCCACTATAATAACATCTAAACCTAACATATTTATAATATTTTCTAAAAATAACTTTTCACTGTTATTATAAATTATCGGACATACTATGCCTCCACTTCCTTCAACAATGGTATATTCAAATTTATTTTTTATGTTATTAAAATCATACAATATTTTATTTTTATCAATTGTTTTATTTTCCATTTTACTAGCAAGATGTGGAGAAACAGGGTTTGTAAATATATAAGACCCCATACTATTTATATTTTGGCTAATTTGTGAAAAACTTTTTACATATCCAATATCACTACTATAAATACTATCTGCTCCACTTAAAACTGGCTTGTAATATCCAACATTAACACCTTGTTCTTTTAATTTTTTTACTAATAATCCACATATGTATGTTTTACCTACGTCTGTTCCAGTTCCTGTTACAAAAATTGCTTTATTCATCTTTAATACCTATTTTATATCCTAATTTTTCTATCATATTAATATCAAAATCTATTGTTGTTCCTACTGTTGTTAATAAATCACCAGATACAGTAGCATTAGCGCCAGATAAAAAGCATTTTTCACCTTTATCTTCTAAAAGAATTCTACCGCCTGCCAATCTAATATATGCATCTGGATTAACAAACCTAAATATAGCTACAAATCTTCTTATTTCATCTTGTGTAAGCTTAGCATTGTTTTCATAAGGCGTATTTTTAATAGGATTTAACATATTTACAGGTATAGATTTTACTTCTAAATCTCTTAATGTAAATGCTGTATTTATTCTGTCTTCAAAAGATTCTCCAAGACCTAATATTACCCCACTACACACACTAAACCCTAATTTTTTAGCCTCTTCTATAGTTTTAATTTTGTCATCAAAAGTATGAGTAGTACATACATTAGGAAAATATTCTCTTGATGTTTCTATATTGTTATGTATCCTTGTTATGCCTGCTTCTTTTAGCTTTATTAATTGCTCTCTATCTAATAAGCCTAAAGATACACAAGTTTTTAATTTTGTTTCTTGTTTAACTCTTTTCATAGCGCTACATATTCTTTCTAGCTCAAAGCTAGTTGGTTTTCTGCCAGAATTAACAGTTGAATATCTTAAAACACCTTTTTCACTGTTATATTTAGCATCTTTTAATATTTCCTCTTCAGATAAAATAGAATATGTTGATATCCCTGTGTTATAATGTGAAGATTGTGCACAAAATTTACAATTTTCAGAACAATTTCCACTTTTAGCGTTTATTATTGTACACATATCAAAAAAGTTTTCAACAAAATGTTCTCTTATTTGGTTAGCACATTTACACAATATTTCTAAATCTACATCTAATAACTTAAAAGCTTCTTCTTTTTTTATCTTATATCCACTAATAATATCATTTTTTAACTTTTCAACATTCATATAACTAATCTTTACTCCTTTAATTTTTAAAAATTAATAAATTTCTTTAATCTTTTACCTAAAATAGCACTTAATATACATAATAATATATCTCCAGGTACAGATAATATAAATCCATATAAAAATAATGTCCAAATAGTCATTTCTATGTTTAAAACAAATTTACTTATAAAATAATAATAAATTAATCCAAATGTATAAACTATAATAAGTCCTACAAATGATGCAAATAATATGCTTTTAAAAGTAAACTCTTTATTTTTATTTAAAATAAATCCTGTAAAAAATGTTCCAACTAAAAATCCAATTATATAACCAAACGTAGGCTTTAACACATACACAACTCCTCCTCCTTGGGTAAAAACTGGTACTCCAATAAGCCCTAAAATAATATAAGCTAAAACACTTAAGCTACCTAGCTTAGGACCTAACAATATACCTGCTAATGTTGTAAATAAAAATTGTAATGTAAATGGTATGTATGGTATAGGTATTTTTATAAATGCTCCTACTATAATTAATACTGTAAAAAGTGAAGTTAAACATATTTCTTTTGTTTTTAATGTCATAATAAATCCTTTCTTATCTCTAAAATACAATCTAAAATATTTACCACTAAATATAAAAATAAAATTTATCAAGGTAATTTTATTAATAGGTTATAACTTTAGATAATGCCTTTAAGGTTATCTATGCTCTATACCCCAACTATTTTTAAATACCTAAAATTTAATATTTAATATACTTAATCATAAATTAATTGTAACAATAAAAAAACATATTGTAAACCATTAATATTTTATTAGTTTACAATATGTTTGTCAAGTAAATTTAATTATATTTTAACTTTTCTAATGTTTCCCAAATACCTAACATATACATAGCTCCAAGTGCTCTATCATATAATCCATATCCAGGTTTACCAGTTTCACCCCAAATCATACGTCCGTGGTCTGGTCTTATATATCCTTTAAAATCAATTTCTTTATAGGCTTTTAACATTTCAACAACATCTAAAGACCCACAGCTAGATAAATGTGCACTTTCTTCAAATGAACCATCTTCTAAAATTTTAATGTTTCTTATATGTGCAAAATGTATACGTCCCATTTTACCAAATTTTCTTATAAGCCTTGGCATATCGTTAATTTTAGAACAACCAAGGCTTCCACTACATAGGCTTAATCCGTGGTGTTTATCATCATATAAGCTTAAAAATCTTTCAATGTTTTCTTCATTAGTGATAATTCGAGGTATACCAAATATTGACCAAGGTGGGTCATCTGGGTGTATGCCCATATTAACATCACACTCTATAGCTGTTGGCATAATTTCTTTAATAAAGTATTCAAGGTTAGCCCATAATCCTTCTTCTCCTTGAGCTTTATAAGCCTCTATAAGCTCTGTTATCTCATCAACATTATATGAAGAATCCCAACCTGGAAGTGTTAACTTAGTTGGGTCCATTTTATCAACATCTTCTTTATAATATACAAGCGCGTTAGACCCATCTGGTAATGGTTGGTCAAGGCGAGAACGAGTCCAATCAAATACAGGCATAAAATTATAACAAATACACTTTATACCAGCGCTAGCTAAACGTCTTATGTTTTCTTTATAATTATCTATATATTGTTGATAATTACCTCTTTTTAGTTTTATATCTTCGTGTACTGGCACACTTTCTATAACTTCAAGTTCAAGCCCTTTATCTTCCACCATTTTTTTAAGCTCTAATATTTTTTCCATTGGCCAAACTTCGCCAACTGGAACATCATATATAGCAGATACTACACCAGTCATACCAGGTATTTGTCTTATATATTCTAGCGTTACTGGGTCATCTTTGCCATACCACCTAAACGTCATTTTCATATTTTCATCTCCCATTTTATAAAATTATATTTAATTTTAAATTATTATCTTTTTACTGTTTTTAGTCCATCATTTACTAAAGAGTTAATTGCCTCTTCGTCTATAACATTTATATCTCCTGTTATAGAATGTTTTAAAACACTAGCACAAGTTCCAAATTCTACTGTTTTTTCATCTTCTTTTTTACTTAAAATTCCGTGTAAAATACCCGCTGTAAAAGCATCTCCGGCTCCAACTCTATCTAAAATATCAAAAGTATATGTTTTAGATTTAAATAAATCTGTACCATTAAATAAATAACCTTCTAAAGTATTATTATTTACTGTATTTAAAACTCTTTTTGTAGATGCTACATATTTTAAATTAGGATACTTTTTTAATAGTTCTTTATATAAATCTTTTAAATTTGTATCAAAATCTAAGCTATTGTTTTTAACTTCAAAGTTTAATATATTTACCATATCTAAATATCCTAAAAAACAATAGTCTATATGAGGTAAAATTTCTTCTAACACTTCTTTTGCCTCTTGTAAAGACCAAAGTTTAGCTCGATAGTTAGAGTCATAAGATACTTTTATGCCTTTTTTAGCACAATATTTTACCATATTTATTACAATTTCTTTTAAATTTTCACTTAAAGCAGGGGTAATACCAGATAAATGTACTAAACTTACATTTTCTAATATTTTTTCTAAATTAAAATCTTCTTTATTAGCCATAGATATAGCAGAATATTTTCTGTCATATATAACTTCTGTAC
The DNA here is from genome assembly GCF_940677205.1 of [Clostridium] colinum. Lineage (NCBI taxonomy): Bacteria > Bacillati > Bacillota > Clostridia > Lachnospirales > Lachnospiraceae > Tyzzerella > [Clostridium] colinum. Next base: position 1,804,555 of record NZ_OW712331.1, read on the forward strand.
TTCTTAAGCCATAGCCCATTTCGGCATAATATACCCCTAATCTACCTTCACATTGTAAAATATCATTAGTGTCTATATTATATCCTCTAAGGTTGTTTATTACTTTATCTCCCAAATAATTGTTAGGTAATTTAGTTAAAAACTTTGTTTTATGCCCTAAAAGAGAAAGACTTATTATTACATTTGCTTCTCCACCAGAATATAATGCCTCAAAAGAATTTGCTTGTATTATTCGTTGATTATTAGGAGGTGTTAATCTTAACATTATCTCACCAAACCCTAATATACTTTTTGTATCTAAATTAGTTTTAGTCAATTTTAAATCTCCTTTAAAATTTTTTAATATCTTAAATTTATTCTAATTTACATATTTATTAATATCCCATCAAAGTAGGTAACCACATAGATATTGCCGGTATATATGTTACTAATAGTAATACTATAAATATAGCTATATAGTGTGGTAATAAATCTTTAAATACTTTTTCTAATTTTATATCGGCAACTTTTGCTCCAACAAATAATATGTTACCAACTGGTGGTGTAATTGTACCTATACAAAGGTTAAATACTAACATTACACCAAATTGAATACTGCTCATACCTAATTTTTCACATATAGGTAAAAATATTGGTGTAAATATTAATACTGCCGGAGTAATATCCATAAATGTTCCTACAAATAATAATGTTAAATTTATTATAAAAAGTATTATTATAGGATTATCTATTATACCTAAAAGAGTAGAAGATATAGCCTCTGGAATATTAGTAAAAGCCATTACCCACGCCATTATACTAGAAACACCTATTAAAAGTACGATAATACCAGTCATTTTAGCACTTTCTTTAAATATTTCATAAAGCTCTTTTAAATTTATAGTTTTATATATAAATAAGCTTAAAATTAAACTATATACAACAGCAACAACAGACCCTTCAGTAGCTGTAAAGATACCTTTTATTATACCCCCAATAACTATAACTATTAAAAATAAACTAGGTATAGCATCTAAACAAACTTTTAAGCCTTGAGAAAAAGAAATTTTTTCACTACTTCTATATCCACGTTTTTTAGCTACAAAAAATGCAACTAACATACAAGAAAGACCCCATAATATACCAGGTATATAACCTCCCATAAATAATGCGGCAACAGATGTTCCACCACTAACTAAAGAGTATGTAATTAAAACATTACTAGGAGGTATTAATAAGCCTGTAGGTGCAGTAGCTATATTAACTGCCGCCGAATAAGCCTCATCATAGCCTTCTTTCTTTTCTACTGGTCCTATTATTGACCCCATAGCTGATGCGGCCGCAACACCAGAGCCAGATATGGCTCCAAACATCATATTAGCAACTGAATTTGTATGAGCTAAACTTCCAGGCACTCTACCTGTTAACAATTTTGCAAAATCAATAAGCCTAATAGCTATGCCTCCACGGTTCATAATATTCCCTGCTAATATAAAAAATGGAATTGCTATTAATGTAAACACTGAAATACCTGAAAATACTCTTTGTGCACCAGTTATAACAGTAGCTTCTACATTTAATATTGGTAATATTGCTAATATAGAAGAAACCCCTAAAGATACAGCTATAGGCACACCCATTAATAATAAAATTATTAATGTAATAGCTATTATAATTGCAGATAAAGTTGCTATATCCATCTAATTCCCTCCCGACTTTAACTTATAAACTGATTCTGATATATTTAAAATATTATATATTAAAATTAATGCTCCTGTTATAGGTATAATAATATAAATATACCCCATTACTATTCCTAAAGATGCTGTTATTTGTGTCATAGTAAGATTTGTTATTTTTATACCACCATATACTAATACTACTGCAGAAAAAATAAATATTATTATTTCAGTTATTATATCTAAATATATAGCTTTCACTCCAGTAATTTTATCTGCCAAAAATGACATTCTCATATGTTCTTTTTTCCCAAAAACTAATGCGGAAGCTAATAAAGATAACCAGGTAAAAGAAAATATTAACAATTCTTCAGATACTGTACTAGGAGAATTAAATACATATCTTGTAATAATTTGATAAGACCCAACAATAGTTATAAATACAAATAGTAAAACACAAACTATCTCTAAAATCTTATCTAAAGTTTTTCTAAACTGTATCATTTGTTATCCTCCTTTACTTGTTTATTAACTTTTTGTATATTATTATATATAGGCTCTAGTTTTGGATTTTCTGCTAAAATTTCTTTATGTAAAGGCAACAATTTTTCTTTAAATGGTTCTATCTCTGGATATATAAATTGTACACCCATATTTTTAGAAGCTTCTTCTTTTGCTTGTTCTATGCCTTCTTTCCATGCCTCTATTTCAACTTCTGTACATATTTTAGCTGCTTCTTCAAAAATTTTGCTTTCTTCTTCAGGTAAACTATTTAAAAATTTTGAATTACCAACAAGCATATCCGGAACCATTTGGTGTTGGTTATAGCTATAATATTTTGCGATTTCACCGTGTTTATTATTTGTAAGTGCTAATTCGTTATTTTCAGCACCTTGTATAACTCCTTGTTGAATAGCAGTATAAACTTCACCAAAGCTCATAGGAGTTGCTGCTGCGCCAAAAGCCTCCATCATTTTTATGTTAGTTGGACTTGCTATAACTCTTATTTTTTTACCTTTTAAATCGTCCGGTGTATTTATTGGTGTCGTAGCATAAAAGTTTCTTGTACCTGCATCAAACCACGTTACAGCCTTAAATCCAGATTCTTCAGTAGAACTGTAAATAGGTTCTAATATTTCTTCATTTTCCATTACACTATGATAAGCTTCTACACTATCAAATAAATAAGGCATACTAAATATTTGATATATATCATTAAAAGTTTCTAAATTACTTGTACTAGAAACTACAAAATCTATTGCTCCTGTTTGTACAAGCTCTATTGCTCTAACACTTGGACCTAAAAGCTCGTTAGGAAATATTTGTATGTCATATTGTGGCAAGTTTTCCTCTATGTACTTTTCAAAAGCCATAAGCCCTAAATGTTGTGGGTGGCTTGTAGATTGCCCATGTGATATTCTTACTATTCTTTTACCGTCATTTACTAAGCTACACCCTACAAAAGTTATAGCACAAAAAATTAGGCTACTACATAAAGCTAATTTTTTAAAACTTTTTAACATAAATTTCTCTCCCTTTGTGTAAGTCTTTAAACACCTAATTTAAGAAAAATATCTTTTAGAATTATTAAAGCAAATATTTTCTATAATTTCACCTAATATCTCTTCATCATAAGGATATTGACCAGTTGTAACTAAAGTTCCTATATAATTACATAATATTCTTCTAAAATATTCGTGTCTTACATAAGATAAAAAGCTTCTAGAATCTGTAACCATACCTACAAATTGGCTTATAAGTCCTAGCTGAGATAAAGCCATCATTTGTCTTTCCATACCATCTTTTTGGTCGTTAAACCACCAGCCAGACCCGAACTGAATTTTACCCTTTATATTATCCCCTTGAAAATTACCTATCATAGAACCTATTACTTCGTTGTCTTTTGGATTTAAGCAATATAAAATAGTTTTAGGCAATTTGTTATCTTTTTCCATATGGTCTAATATTCTTGATAATGTATAAGCAATTTCTCCATCATCAATACTGTCAAATCCGCAATCTCTTCCTAATTTATTAAACATTCTTGTATTATTATTTCTTAATGCTCCTATATGTAATTGCATTACCATATTTCTTTTATGATACATTTTACCTAAAGATATTAATAAAGCACAAGCATATTTAGATGCTTCTTCTTGATTAATGCTTTCTTCATTTAAAGCTTTAATAAATATATTATCAATTTCTTTTTCATTAAAATTATAAAAATTAATTCGTTCTAAACTATGGTCACTAATTTTACAGCCATTTTCATAAAAATAATCTAATCTTTTTTCTAATGCACTTTCTAAATCTTTAAAACATTTAATATCTATATTAGATACTTTAGCTAAAATATTTATATATTGTATAAATCCTTTTTCTTTTATTTTTATAGCTTTATCTGGTCTAAATGTAGGATTAACTGTACAATTAAAATCTTTATCCTCTTTTATTTGTTTATGATATTTTAAATCATCTATTGGGTCATCTGTTGTTCCAATATAAGCTACATTTGCCATTTTTATCAATTTTTTAGCTGTAAGCTTTTCTTGTTTTATTATTTCATTACATTTATCCCATATTTCTTTTGCATTTTTTTCGCTTAATGTTTGTTCTATGCCAAAAAATCTTTTAAGCTCTAGATGTGTCCAATGATATATAGGATTGCCTATTAAATAAGGCATCATTTTTGCAAATTGATAAAATTTATCATAATCATCTGCATCACCAGTTATATATTTTTCATCAATACCAAAACTTCTCATAGCTCTCCATTTATAATGGTCGTGATATAACCACATTTTAGCTAAATTATCAAACTCATAATCTTCTGCTATCTCGCTAGGTACTAAATGACAATGATAATCAAATATAGGTGTTTTCTTAGCATAGTTATGATACAATTTTTTTGCAACTTCATTTTCCAATAAAAAATCTTCATCCATAAATTTTCTCATTATTATCACCTCTTAGCTTTAAAATTTATGTTTACTAGTCTAACTCATTAATTAAACTAACAAATTTTTTTGCTGTATTTTCTATATCTTCAACTGACCCTTTAATTAATGAACTTCCTACTCCAACACAAGAAACTCCATTTTTAAACCACTCTTTAACATTATCTATAGTTACTCCACCTGTTGGCATTATTTCTACATTTGGTATAGGTGCTTTTATAGCCTTTACAAACTTAGCGCCAAACATATCTCCTGGAAATAGCTTAATCATTTTATTTCCTTTATCCATAGCTTTCATTATTTCTGTAACAGTCATACAACCTGGTAAATAAAGAATATTTTTATCTTTACAAACTTCATTTACTTCATCACTATATCCAGGGCTTACAACATATTTTGCTCCTGCTTCTATTGCATCTAAAGCCATTTTTTTATTTAATACGCTTCCTACACCAACTAATAAATTTTCATCTTCACTATATTCTTTTATAAGTTCACAAACATTTGGTATGCTATAGGTAAGCTCTAAAGATTTTATACCACCTTTTACACAAGCACTTATATATTCTCTAGTTTCTTTATGGTCTTTAGCTCTAATAACAGCTACTATTTTATTATTTTTTAATTGTTCTAAAATCATATTTTACACTCCTTTAAATTTATACTCCTGAATATGCAGAAAATGCTCCATCTATTGGGATAACAACACCATTAACAAAACCTGATGCCTCTTCTGATACTAAATATAATAAAGTTCCTATAAGCTCTTCTGCCTCTCCAAATCTTCCCATTGGAGTACTATTTAAAATCTTTTTACTTCTTTCTGTTGGTGTTCCATCTTCATTAAATAATAATCGTTCATTTTGTTGTGTTACAAAAAATCCTGGTGCCATAGCATTGACTCTAATTCCAACTTTAGACATATGAACAGCAAGCCATTGAGTAAAATTACTTACAGCTGCTTTTGCTCCAGAATATGCCGGTATTTTTGTAAGTGGTGTAAAAGCATTCATAGATGATATGTTAATTATTGTTGCTCCTTTTTTATTAATCATATCTTTACTAAATTCTTGTGATGGAAGCAAAGTTCCTAAAAAGTTTAAATTAAATACAAATTCTATACCACTTGGGTCTAAATCAAAAAAAGTTGTTAAATCTTTATTTTTTAAATCTTCTACTTCAAAATATTCTTTTGTTGTAGTTCCTTTTGGGTGGTTTCCTCCTGCCCCATTTATTAATATATCTGTTTCACCAAATTTTTCTAGTATTATATTATGAGCATTTTTTATGCTTTCTTTATCTAAAACATTTGTTTCTATGCCTATGGCTATACCGCCCTCATCATTTATTTCTTTTGCCTTTTTATCACATTCTTCTTGTCCCAAAGCTAAAATAGCAACTTTAGCTCCACATTTAGCAAGTGCCTTTGCCATTTCTCCACATAAAACACCTGTTCCACCTGTTACAACACAAACTTTGTCTTTTAAATCAATATTAAAAGGTAATTTCATATAAAACACTCCTTAAATAATCTAAACATAAAAATATCTTGTATACTAGTATACTAGCATACAAGATATTTTTTAACAATACTTTTTTTAATATTTTTTATTTTTTCTCCTTTTTATACAATTTTCAAATTATATATTTTATTTATTTTTAGTTATATTGTATATGTAATAATTTGTTTATATTATCTAATATAATTAGCTATTTCCTTATTATTTATAATTAAATTTTCCCAGCTACTAACTGGTTCTACTATATGACTATAAATAATATCATCTACTTCGCTCATTTTTCCATCTTTTATAATTTCAAAGTATTTAATATGTTGTTGTATTAAATTATCTTTGCTCTCATTCATTTCATCTAACAATCTTATTCTATTATAGTGGGTACTAATATTACAAATAACTTTCCAAACATTAGCTTTTTCTACCTCTTCAAAAATTAATCTATGAAATTTATTATCTAATTCGTGAAAATCTAAAAAATTATTATCTTTTTTACATATTAATTGTTGTTCCATTATATACTTTTCTAATTTTAATAATCCATTTTTAGAAAATTTTTTACAAGCTAAATGTAAAACTTCTTTTTCTAAATTTTGTCTAATAAAAATTGCATCATTAATCAAATTTTTATCAATTAATGAAACATATGTTCCTAATTGTGGTTTAACTTCTATTAAATTTTCTTCTTTTAATTTTATTAAAACTTCTCTAACAGGTGTTCTAGATACATTTAATATATTAGCTAAATCACTTTCGCTAAGTAAAGCCCCTGGTTTTAGCTCTAAAAACATAATATTATTTTTTAAATTTTTATATACATATTCTTTTGTAGTCTCATTTTTTTCTTTATTATAAAGTATCAACCCTATACCTCCATAATATACTTTTTATATATAATTATTATTAAAACTAAATTTAATCTTTAATACTAAAAATATTATACATTAGTGTAATATTTTACACAAGTATATATTTATTAATTAGTTAAATTACAAAAATAAAAAAGCCATAAAAATTTTATGACTTCAGATTGTAAACAAAATAGAATTAACACAAAAAACGAAAAGAGTTCATATATTTAATCGTACACGTGGTTTTGCCACGTATACGCAAAACTAAGTTTTAGCCCCTTATACAAGAAACCCTTGTTTTTTTAATACAGTACCTTAAAAAATAATATTATTATTTTTTCACAGGTTATAGATTTTTTCTACAACCTCAATTTTATGACTTTTTTATTTTTGCCATTGTTCTGTCATCGGTCTTGGTTTGCTCATTTCTTCATCTGTTAAAGGTGGTCTTTCTTGTAAAAATTTAGTCCCACTAACCATTTTTGTATATACTATATACATATCATTAGTAACAATTTTTTCTATTGGATAACAAGTTAACAAGTCTACCGAATAAGGTTCTTTTCCATTAAATGCCATATCACTCCAATCGTGAACACCCGATTCATATATAGCAGACCCCGTTACTTCATATATAAATATATCAAAAGGAGTTTCTACTATAAATTTATCTCCAACCTCCATTTTAGGCAAATCATAAAAAAGTTGATAGTTATGTCCCCCTAAGGCCGTAACAGATTTTTCACCAAATATCCCCCAGTTTCCAAAACGCCCTGGTGCTGTTATTTGCCAGTTGTTGTTTATATCATCAGACCCATAATATATAGGCATTTCATATATTTCCATTTTAGGTATAGTAAGAGTACCTACTTGTTCTCCCAGTTCATATTCTGGAGCTAATGTATCTATCTCTACAATTGTATTATCATCCCAAACTTCTTTGTATTTTTCTAATGTTTTTTCTTTATCTTGTTCCATTTGAGAAAATGTAGTAGGATTTTTTGCCACAACTGGAAACAATTTAACACAACTTGCTGTTGCAATAAATGCTATCAAGCTAAAACATATTTTTCTTACTAACATATATTTAACCACCTCTTTCTTCTAAATATACTAACATAATTAAAAGGTATTTGTAAATATATAAATTAATATTGAAGATAAAATATTTTTATATTTTATATAAAAATTATAATTTAAAAAAATATATATTTAAAAACTTAAATTTTTATTAGCTTTATCTCTATATATAAAAATTTGGTTAAAAATATAAAATTTTATCTTTTTTATTTTTTTCTTTAAAATTTTTCAATTTTAGTGTATAATCTATTTATAATGTATACTTAAGTTAGTATATAATAAAATAATAAGGAATGGTGACAAAAATGCGTGAAGCTTCCTCTTTTTTAAATACTATAGGTTTTTTCCTTCTTTTAATTGGAAACTTATTTTTTTCATTAATTATTCTTAAACGTTGGAAAGGTAGAATACTCAATATTTTAATACCTTTAATATATCCTGTAACTTGTACTATAGCAGTTATATTTACTGCTAAAAAAATAACTATAGCAAACGAACCTACCTCATATGTTGTTTTGTTTATAGTTAGTATGATTTTGTTAATATTACTTTTAAAAATACGTTTAGAAGAAGCTATATTTTTAAGTATATTTCAAACTTTCCACATTGTTTTTGTAAAAGGGTTGTCTGCTGGAGCTATGTCTCTATTTTATCAAAAAAATATGTTCCAACTTTTTCAGGTTGACCAATATACTCAAATCATAACTTGTATTGCTCATGGACTATTAGCAACATTATTTTGTATATATTATTTAACTTTTAATAGCCAAAAAATGTCTGCTTTTTTCTTATGTAAAGGTCAAGTATATTATGTTATGATTATACATATTATGTTAACTTTATACTTACTATTTAACTGCTATAATTTTTACTTTAACCTAGACCTTATTTGGTTTTCTGTGGAACAAGTATATACTTGTATAGTTTTATATACTATATACTTCTTAGTTTTACGCTTTGGTGTTAGGACAACTAGCTTATTACAAAATGAAATACGAAAAAAAAATCAAGATTTTACTATGTTAAATCAAGTGTCTAATTTTACAAAAACTCAAAATTCTAATGATTTTTTAAATTTATATCATAAATCATCTGTTAATTTAAAAGAACTTATAAATACGGATAATAAAATAGATGCTTTAGAAACACTTAATAATTTAGATAATAAATATAAATCTATAAATAATATAGATTGTAACACAATATCTCATTCTACAATAATAAATGCATTATTTTATGAATTTATAAATGTTTGTAGTTTTAAAAATATAAAACTAGAGGGTGAATATTCATTTAATAATAACCTTAATATTGATGAAAAAGATTTACACGAAATATTATCTATATTATTAAAAAATTGCTTAGAAGCTACATTAAGACTAAATGATGAAAATAAAAAATATATAAGTATAAACACTGAACAAATAAATAAAGATTTTATATTAAAAATATCTAATACATATAATAAAGCACCAAAGGTTGACAATGGTTATTTAGAGTCTTCTAAAAAATATACAGAAGTAGAAGGCCTTGGTATTGGTTATATAGAACAAGTTCTAAATAAAATTAAAGGTAAATTTGATTTTAAAATTGATAAGAAGAATAAAATTTTCACTGCTCAAATAAAAATACCTTTAAAAAAATAAAAATTATAATACTTTAAACTAAAATTAAATGATACTTAAATTGTATAAATTACTTTATCAATTATACGTAAAAGATTTAAGGATGCTTTAACCTATTGAACAAAAAACTTACTTTATCCCTTGTATAAAGAAATATACAGTATCTCAAAAAAATAAAATGCTAAAGACTTTATCTTTAGCATTTTATTTTGATTTAAAATATTATAATTTTTTAATAAAACATAGATACACCTGGTCCTAAAGGTAAATCTAAAACAATCCATATAACTAATAATATAGTCCAACCTATTAAAAACATTATACTGTATGGTAACATAGTAGATATTAATGTACCTATACCAGATCTTTTATCATATTTTTTTGCAAAAACAACTATCATAGCAAAATAATTCATAAGTGGGCTAATAATATTAGTTGTAGAATCTCCTATACGATATGCAACTTGTGTAAGCTCTGGTGAATAACCTAACTGCATAAACATAGGTATAAATACTGGTGCAAGTATAGTCCATTTAGCAGAAGCCGACCCCATAAATAAATTTATAAATGCAGTTAATATTATAAATAATACCATAAGAGGTGCTCCTGTTAAGCCTATATTACCTAAAAAGTCTGCCCCTTTTAAAGCTAAAATACTACCAAGGTTTGTATAGTTGAAATAATTTACAAACTGTGCTGCAACAAATGTTAATGCTATATATGAGCCCATAGAAGCCATATTTTTTCCTAATTGGTCACCAATATCTTTTTCACTTTTATATGTTCCAGATACTCTACCATAGACAATAGAAGGAATAAAAAATCCTAATGTAATAAATACAATAATACCGTCTATTAATAATGATTTTGATATAAGGCTACCTGTTTCAGGATTTCTAAGTAAAGAGTTTTTAGGTATTGCCCATAAAACTATTAATAAAATATATGCTATTAACGTAAAGTTTGCATATTTTAATGCTTTATTTTCTTGTGGTGTAAGCTCTGTAGCTTCAGATACAGTTTCATCTGTTGTGTCAAACTTACCTAATCTAGGCTCTACGATTTTATCTGTAACAAATGTACCTACTATAACTATTAATGCTGTTGATACAAACATAAAAAACCAGTTTGCTGTTGCTCCTACCGTATATGACGGGTCTAATATTTGAGCTGCTTCTGTGCTTATACCACTAAGAAGTGTATCTACAGTACCGATTAAAAGGTTTGCACTAAATCCACCAGATACACCTGCAAAAGCTGCTGCAAGACCTGCTAAAGGATGTCTTTTATAAGCCATAAAAACGATAGCTCCAATAGGTACTAAAACAACATATCCTACGTCTGATGCTACGTTAGACATAACACCTAAAAAAACAACAACTGGTGTTATTAATTTCACAGGTGTTTTAGATACTAATTTTTTCATACTTGCTGTAATATATCCGCTACCTTCTGCACAACCAACACCAAGCATAGTAACTAAAACTACACCAAGTGGTGCAAATCCTGTAAAGTTTGATATAGCATTTTTTATCATATAAGCTATACCTTCACCGCTTAACAAACTTACGGTTGTTATTGTTTGTTCTTCTAGTTCCATTGTTTTTTGGTTCATTATCTCGCCAGTAGCTGATATACCTAAAGCTTCAAATATGGCCGATAATATAACTATTAATAATGATAAAATTGTAAATAAAGTTATCGGATGTGGTAATTTATTCCCTGCTACTTCAATGCTATTTAAAAATTTATCAAAAAAAGAATTTTTCTTTTTGATATTTTCTTTTTTACCCATAGCTTTCTCCTTCCAAAAATATTGTATAATATTAATTCATATTTTATAATTATACTAAATTTTACTTGAAAATACAATAAAAAAATGTCTTTTTATATTTAAAATTTTTATATGCTATATAAATGTTTATTCTAAGTTTTAATTTATGTAAAATATATCAGACTAAAACCAAAATATTTTAGGAATAATCTTTTTATTTTTATACTTTTTATAAAAATTATAATTACAACACAGGGCTTTAAGTCTTTGTGAAGAAATCAACTTTTTTTCACACAATACTAAATTTTTGAAAGGTTATAGACTTTGTATACAACATCTATTATGTAAAATATATTTAGCATTATAAAAGTTAAAATTCTTTTATAATGCTAAATATTAATTATCTTATTCCATTTGCTTTCCCAAAAAACCTGCTGCTGTCTGTGCCAACTTTCCTTCAACTTCTCCCATTTTTTTGTCTCCAGACAACAAAACAACTGCTCCTATAACATCTCCTTCAGATATGATAGGAGTTATTAATTGGTGGTTATATGAAATATTGTCATCTTCAGTTATAGAAACAAAGTTTTTTTCATCTCTATTAGCTATATGTGTTGTTCTTTTGTTTATTACATCTTCTAAACCGCTACTTATATGTTTTTCTAAAAGCTCTTTTTTGCTACCACCACTAACAGCTATTACGTGGTCTTTATCTACTATACAAGCTATATGACCTGCTGTTTGGGCTAAGCTTTCTGCATATTCTTTTGCAAAGCTTCCAAGCTCCCCTATTGGTGAATATTTTTTTAATATAATTTCACCTTCTCTATCTGTAAATATCTCTAAAGGGTCTCCTTCTCTTATTCTTAGTGTTCTTCTTATTTCCTTAGGTATAACAACTCTCCCCAAATCATCTATACGTCTTACAATCCCTGTTGCTTTCAAAAAAAATTCCTCCTTAATTAAAGCTTATTAAAATAAGATTATAAATTTTATTTTTTGTTTTATTTTTTATAATACTATTATTGTTCAGTAGAGGATTTTTTATGCAATGTTTTTTTATTTTTTATACAATTTATCCTATTTTTTCAATTTTTACTTTTAACATATTTATTATTTATAAATATATTTTAAAAATTTTTATTTGTGGTATAATAAAGCTAATTAAATGTTAAGGAGATAAAATTATGCAATATGGATTTGTTAGAGTAGCCTCTGCTACACCTAATATAAAAGTATCAAACTGTTTTTATAATGCAAAAAATATAATTGAATATATAAAAAAAGCTCATAAAAATAATGTTAGTCTTATTGTTTTTCCTGAGCTTTGTATAACTGGTTATACCTGTTCAGACTTATTTTTACAAGATAGTTTAATACAAGATAGTAAAAAAGCCTTAAAACAAATTTTAGAAGAAACAAAAAATTTTAATATAACTTGTGTTGTTGGTATGCCAATAGAATTTTTAGGAAAATTATATAATTGTGCTATATGCTTTTATAAAGGTAAAATTTTAGGTATTGTACCAAAAACTTATATGCCAAACTATAATGAATTTTATGAAAAACGTCATTTTAATAAATTAGAAAATAACTGTACTTTTACAGATAAAGATATTTGTGACTACGATATTAGCTTTGGAAATATTATTTTTCAAGTTGAAAATGTTAAAAATTTTACTTTTGCAATAGAAATATGTGAAGATTTATGGTCTGTTATCCCTCCTAGCTCCAACTATGTTCTTAATGGTGCTAATATTATATTAAATCTATCTGCTAGTAACGAAATAGCTGGTAAATCTATATATAGAAAAGAACTTGTAAAAAATCAATCTGCTAGATGTATATGTGTATATATATATTCTAGCGCTGGTGAAGGTGAATCCACAACAGATTTAGTATTTTCTGGACACAATTTAATTTTTGAAAATGGTAGGCTTTTAAGTGAAAGTACACCTTTTAAAAATGAAATTATATATGCCGATATAGACCTTGAATATATAAATAATGAAAGAAGAAAAAATACTACTTTTAATTCTAAAATTTCTGAATTATATCCTATTAAAAAGTATAATATGGAAAATATATCATTTGATATAAAAAGATATATAGACCCTATGCCTTTTGTTCCAAAAGATGAAAATAAAAGAGCATTAAGATGTAAAGAAATAATAGATATACAAGCTTATGGTCTAAAAAAACGTATACAACATATAGGTATTAAAAATGTTGTTGTTGGTATATCTGGAGGGTTAGATTCTACCCACGCATTAATTGTTATAAATCATACTTTTGAGCTTTTAAACTATGATAAAAAAGGAATTATAACAGTTACAATGCCTTGCTTTGGTACAACAGATAGAACGTATAATAATGCTAAAAAGCTTTGTGAAATAATAGGAACTACTCTTTTAGAAATAAATATTAAAGATTCTGTTTTAAAACATTTTGAAGATATAAACCATAACCCTAATATACACGATGTAACTTATGAAAATAGTCAAGCAAGAGAACGTACTCAAATACTTATGGATATAGCCAACAAATATAATGGGATAGTTATAGGAACTGGAGATTTATCAGAACTTGCTCTTGGATTTGCAACATATAACGGTGACCATATGAGTATGTATGGTGTAAATTCATCAATACCAAAAACATTAATACGATATTTAATAGAATATTTTGCTAAAAATTCTAATGATAGTTTAAATGATATATTAATGGATATATTAAACACACCTGTATCTCCAGAGCTTTTACCACCTAACAAAGATGGTAACATAGCTCAAATAACAGAAGATATAGTAGGACCTTATGAGCTACACGACTTTTTCTTATATAATATGTTAAGATATAATTATACACCAGAAAAAATATACTATCTTGCCAAAAAGGCTTTTAATGGAACTTATGATAATAAAACTATTTTAAAATGGTTAGAAAAATTTTATATTAGATTTTTCACTCAACAATTCAAGCGTTCTTGTCTACCAGATGGTACAAAGGTAGGTTCTGTATCATTATCTCCTCGAGGAGATTTTAGAATGCCTAGTGATGTTAGCTTTGATACATTTTTAGATAGAATTAAAAATTTAGAATAATATTTATATAAATTAAATCAACATATTAAACATTATATTACACAATATATTTACAACAAACTTAACAACGGAGGATAAAAATATGAAAATGGTATCTTGGAATGTTAATGGTCTTAGAGCCTGTATGACAAAAGGCTTTTTAGACTTTTTTAACGATATAAACGCAGATATTTTTTCTATACAGGAAACAAAATTACAAGAAGGACAAATAGATATAAACTTAGATGGATATTATAAATATTGGAATTATGCCGAAAAAAAGGGGTATTCTGGTGTTGCCGTTTTTTCTAAAAAACAACCTTTAAAAGTAACTTATGGGTTAGATATAGACGAGCATAACAATGAAGGTAGGCTTATAACTTTAAAATTTGAAAATTTTTATTATGTTACAGCTTATGTTCCAAATTCACAAGATGAGCTAAAAAGGCTTGACTATCGTATGAAATGGGAAGATGATATTAGAAATTATCTTAATAAGTTAAAAAATGATAAACCTGTTATTTATTGTGGTGATTTAAACGTAGCACATAAAGAAATAGATTTAAAAAATCCTAAAACTAATAGAAAAAATCCTGGCTTTTCTGATGAAGAAAGAGAAAAATTTCAAAATCTTTTGGATAGTGGTTTTTTAGATACCTTTAGATGTAAATATCCAGATAAAGAAGGTTGTTACAGCTGGTGGAGCTATCGTTTTAAAGCAAGAGAAAAAAATGCTGGTTGGCGTATAGATTATTATTTAATATCTAATGATATAAAAGAAAACTTAATAGATGCTAATATCCACACTAACATTTTAGGTTCAGACCATTGTCCTGTAAGCATAGACATTAATTTATAATTATAATATAATAATCTTAAAACAAATATTTTTATTTAAATTTATTTGATTTTTAAAATATATAATATATTAGGTTATTAATAATGGAGGTATATATGAATAATTTTAAAGTTATAAATCAAGTTGAAGCAAAAAAAATAATGGATAAAGGTAATTGTAAAATATTAGATGTTAGAACTAAAGAAGAATTTGATGAAGGTCATATAGAAAATGCTATTCTTTTACCTTTAGATGAAATAGAAGAAAAAGTAGAAGAAACTTTTAAAGATAAAAATGAAACTATCCTTGTTTATTGTAGAAGTGGTGTAAGAAGCAAACAAGCTTCTAAAATAATGGCAGAAAAAGGATATTCTAATATATTAGAATTTGGCGGTATTATTGATTGGCCATTTGAAACTATATTATAAAATTTCTCTAATAATTATATTTTAGGGTGTAGACTTTGTCTACACCCTTTACAAAATATGAATATTTATCTTTTCTAGTTTTAAATTAATATAAAAATAACTTTATCATACAAAGACAAAAGCCCCTAAACATCTATCTTTTTATATAATCAATAAAACTACTTGTTATTATTAATTTTTTTAAACAAAAAAGTATTTAAAATATAAAATAAAGTTAAATTTTTATTTAGTATAATATTTTTTAATATATAAAAAATACACCTATCAAAATTAAGGTGTATTTTTATTATTACAATTAAGGTATTCCTAAAATTCAAAAAATTGATTTTATATATTATTCGTCAATTTTATCTTCTTTAAAATCTAATTTAGAAGTAACGTATTTTTTAAACCCTTTCATAGTAGCTATGAAGAAATCAAGCTCTTTTTCGTCCATGCTACTAAGATATGTAGATATTACAGACATTTTCTTTTCTATTCCGCTTTCTTCTTTACATACTCTTTCACCATTTAATGGGCAAGTAATTAATGTATCTAAAGAAATACTAAAAAATTCCGCAATTTTACAAAGATTTTTTATACTAGTGCCTCTTTGGCCTCTTTCTATTAATCCTAAAAAACCTGGCGCTATTTCTAAAACTTCTGAAAGTTCATCAATAGTGAGTTCTCTTTTTTGACGTTCAAATCTAATGTTGGAACCTATTATTTTATTATAGTCCATTTAAAATCACTCCAAACTTGTTTTTTTATATATTTTTATAAAATTAAAAACTAAAATGTGTAACATATTACCATTTTATCATAAATAATATTCTATTTCAACAAAAAATATCAAAATACATTATATTAAATAATATACTAAACTTATAAAAATAAACTATAATAAAAAAATAAATTAAATATTAATCTTAACCTAGCTTACATAAATATATAAGCTAGGTTAAATCTTAAGACAGAATATTTTAGATTAAATTTTTTAATTTTTATGCAAGGTATAAAAATTCTAATCCCAATACAGTGCTTTACATCAGATTATTTAAAAGCTAGATTTGTAGGAAATTTAACCCTTGTATGAAAAAATTAACTTTTTCATTTTAATATACTTCATTAATTGACATATATTGTAAATTATTTATTCTGCTTAACTTCTTTAAAGCCATTTTATAAAATATTCTAGTATCTTGTGGTGGCAAATCATCTATTATTTTACATAATTTATCGTAACATTTTATTTCTTCTTCTATAGCTAAAAGTATTCCTACTTTCAAAGGCATATTAACATTTATAGATATAGATTTTGGTTCAAATTTATTTTCATTTATCTCTTCATAATAATCTTTTAAATTATTATATTCTAATTTGCATTCATTACTTATATTTCTTAATCTATCTCTATACAAACTATTATTACATTTATTAGACAATTGCTCGTAAAATATATTGGCATTAGATTCATCTTGTATAAACTCTTCTATATAGGTACTTACTATATTTTTATTTTGTGGTTGCTCTATATTTACTATATTTTTTTTGTTTTTTTCAATATTTTCTTTTATCTCTTCATTTATTTTTTCAAGCTCTTCTTCTGTTAAAGGTTTTAATGTTATATCCGATGGAATATTGTTTTGATAGTTATTTTGCTGATTATTTTGGATATATTGATTATTTATCATATGTGAGTTATTTTGCATAAACCTATTATTTGGTATATTATTACGCATTAGGTTATTATTGTTGAAAAAAAAGCTATTGTTTCTATTTTGAAAATTATTAAATCTATTGTTAAAAAATAAAGGCATATAATACCTCCTAAAAACTATCTTATATATATTATATTCTTAATATTTTTATTTGACACTAATTTATATATACAGTAGTTTTATTTGGTATTTTATTATAAAACCATTCTATATCCTCTATACTCATACGAACACAACCACTAGAGCACCTTTCACCGATTGTATTGTCAATAATATTTTTATTTTTATCCATAGCCACAGAATGGTAAAGATAAGACCCATTAAATTTAAGCCAATACATAGCCCCACTGCCTAATCTTTCGCTATAAAACCATTCTCCTTTATCTACTATTTTAAAAATACCACGTGTTGTAGGAGATTCATTTACACCTGTTCCACAAGGTATAGTTTTTATAAGCTTCCAATCTTCACATTTTCCTTTAAATACATATGTAAGTTGCCTATATATATCTGTAAAAACAAGATAATCTGTTTCGCTATCTAAGCCTATGCTATTAACATAGGCCTCTAGCTCTATGTCTTTTAAATACTCTTTATTTGCTATTGGTGTTTTTGGTATATATAAGTCTTTTCTTGTTACCCAACCTTTTATATTTAATTTTTCATTTTTTATATAATATATTTCTCTAGACTTATCTTCTAATATTTCTACATTTGTTCCTTTTTCTATTGTTGTTAATATTTTTTTAAATTCTTTGTCTAAATATACATTACAATCATCATTTATAGTTGCTATAACAGGAGAGGCAACTATTTTTTGTTTTATATTATATATATCTTGTGCTAATACAATATGCTTTTTATAATACCAAAAACTACATATTGCTATAATAATACATATAATAAATAATATTTTATAAAAGCTTTTTGTCATATATTTCTCCTTTTATTTTTTATTTATTATATGTATATTAAAATTATATAATTTAATAACTTTTTATAACTCATAAAATTTAGTAAAAAGTTTATAACAATCATAAGTGTCTTTTACAGATGCTAATTCCCTTATAGAGTGCATACCAAGTATACAAACACCAAAGTCTATTACTGTTATATTAAACTGGCTAGCTAACATAGCACCTATCGTACTACCTCCCACAACATCTGAATGGTTAACAAATTTTTGATAAGATATGTTAGCCTCTTTGCAAAGCCCATCAAATATTCCAGCACAAACACCAGTAGTGCTATATTTTTGATTTGCCGAATATTTAAGACAAACTCCATCATTTAAAATAGGTTTATTTGTTAAATCGTGTTTGTCTATATAATTAGGGTGTAAGCCGTGTGCTAAATCTGCCGATATAAAAACAGACTTTTCTGCCATACTATAAAAAGCTTCTTCATCATCAAATAAGCTTAAACATAATCTTTTTAATGTATCTCTAAGAAGAGCACCATCTGCTCCTTGTCCAGTGTGGCTCCCCACTTCTTCGTTATCTGCAAGATATAATACTTTTATACCATTATAGTTCTTACTTTCTTCATATTTTAAAAATGCTTCCAAAGAATTATATACCATCATCAAATCATCTAATCGAGAACAAGAAATAAATTCATCCTTTATGCCTATTATACTACCTTTTTCTGCTTCATATAAAAATAACTCATAATCTAAAATATCTTCTTCTTTCACATTTATCTCATTAGCTATAAGTTTATAAATATATCCTTTTTCGTTAAAGTCTTCACCAGTTAAAGATACTATAGGCAACATTTCTCTTTGTTTAGAATACTTATGCCCTTCATTTATATCTCTGTTTAAATGTATAGCTAAATTAGGAATAATAGCAATAGGCTTTTTAAAATCTATCATTTTAGTTGTAGGTTTAAAAATATTTTCACCTTTTAATATTACACGTCCCGCCATAGATAAAGGTCTATCAAGCCATGTGCTTAAAATCATACCTCCATATCCTTCAGTATTAAATTTTAAATATCTATCATTTACTTTTATTTCACAGTTTGGTTTTATAACAAAGCTAGGTGAATCTGTGTGTGAGCCTATCATTCTAAATCCTGTTTTGTTAGCCTCTTTACCTACTATAAATGATATTAAGGTAGAATCATTTCTTGTTATATAATATTTGCCACCTTCTTCAACTTCCCATTTTTCCTTGTTATTTAAACATACAAACCCTTTTTCTTTTAATTTATTTTCACAATTTTTCACTGCTAAAAATGAGCAAGGGCTATTTTGTAAAAAGTCAATCATATTTTTTGCATATTGCTTTTTCATTAAAAATCACCTCTATA
This sequence comes from [Clostridium] colinum, assembly GCF_940677205.1. Taxonomy (NCBI): domain Bacteria; kingdom Bacillati; phylum Bacillota; class Clostridia; order Lachnospirales; family Lachnospiraceae; genus Tyzzerella; species [Clostridium] colinum. The sequence continues at coordinate 1,824,385 of NZ_OW712331.1, forward strand.
AACTATATTTTTTATTTTTATATATTTAATATATATTTTTAGAGATAAATACTAGATACCTATCTCTAAAAATATACAAATTTATTCAAATAATGCTCTTGAAAATTCTTTTGCATCAAAAGGTCTTAAATCGTCTATACCTTCACCTACACCGATAAAACGTACTGGTATTTTTAACTCATTTTTTATAGCTATAACAACGCCACCTTTAGCCGTTCCGTCTAATTTTGTAAGTACAATTCCAGTAATATTAGCGACTTTTCTAAATAATTTTGCCTGTTGTAAAGCATTTTGACCTGTTGTTGCATCTAAAACAAGTAAGGTTTCTATTTGAGCCTCTGGATTTTCTCTGTTTACAACTTTAGCTATTTTTTTAAGCTCTTCCATAAGGTTCTTTTTGTTATGTAACCTACCTGCTGTATCACATATTAAAATATCTGCTTTTCTGGCTTTTCCTGCTTGTATAGCATCAAAAACTACTGCCGCTGGATCTGAGCCTTCTTGATGTTTTATTACGTCTATACCACTTCTTTCTCCCCATACTTGTAACTGGTCTATAGCCGCTGCTCTAAATGTATCACCTGCTGCTAATATTAATTTTTTTCCCTGTTTTTTATAATTACTTGCAAGTTTACCTATTGTTGTAGTTTTGCCTACACCATTTACACCAATAACAAGAATTACACTAGGAGATTTTAATTCAAACTCATCTGTTTCTTCTTCTAAAATATCAGATATAACACGAATTATTACATTTTTTACCTCTGCAACCTCTTTAATCCTTTCAGATTTTACTATTTCTTTAACTTTGCCTATTATATAAATAGAAGTTTCTACTCCAATATCCGACATAATTAAGGATTCTTCTAACTCTTCAAAAAGTTCTTCATCTATCTTAGTAAAGCTACTTAAAACTTGCTCCACACCATTTAATATACTATCTCTTGTTTTGGATAGACCCATTTTTATTTTAGTAAAAAATACTTTTTTCTTAGGCTCTTCCTCTGCCTCTTCTTCTTTTGTTTCTTCTAAAGTGTCTAATGTATCGTCTTTTTTTTTTATTTCTTCTGTTATTTCTTCTACCTTTTCTGCAACTTCCTCTTTTATTTCTTTTGACTCTTCTTTTATGTCCTCTATTTTATCTTTTGCTTTTTCTTTTATCTCTGTTGCTTTTTCTCTTATTTCTTCTGTTATATTATCTATTTTTTCTGTAACTTCTTCTTTTATTTCTTTTGACTCTTCTTTTATGTTCTCTATTTTATCTTTTGTTTTATCTTTTATCTCTGTTGCTTTTTCTCTTATTTCTTCTGTTATATTATATATTTTTTCTGTAACTTCCTCTTTTATTTCTCTTGAATCTTCTTTTATGTCCTCTATTTTATCTTTTGTTTTATCTTTTATCTCTGTTGCTTTTTCTCTTATTTCTTCTGTTATATTATATATTTTTTCTGTAACTTCCTCTTTTATTTCTCTTGCATCTTCTTTTATATCTTCTATTTTATCTTTTATAGTTTCTTCTGTTAAATTATCTCCTTGCTCACCTGTTGTTTCATCTTGTATTGTTTCTTGTATGTCTTCTTGTTGAACACTTTCTTCTTTTTTATTTTTTTTAAACCATTTAAAAAATGCCATATTTTTTTACTCCTTTATACTTTTTCATATTCTTTAGCATCTCTTAACTCTACAGATATAACTTTAGATACTCCTTGTTCTTCCATAGTTACTCCATATAGTGTATCCGCTATTTCCATTGTTCCCGTTTTGTGGGTTATTATTATAAATTGATTATCTTTTGAGAATTTTTTTAAAAATTTTGCATATCTTAAAACATTTGCATCATCTAAAGCTGCCTCTGTTTCGTCTAAAACACAAAAAGGTGATGGTTTCATTATAAGTATAGCAAATAGTAAAGATACTGCGGTAAGAGTTCTTTCTCCACCAGATAAAAGTGTTAAACTTTGTAAATTTTTTCCTGATGGTTGTGCAACAATATCTATGCCAGAGGTTAATATATTATTCTCATCTATAAGTATAAGCTCTGCCATACCTCCACCAAATATATCTGAAAAAACTTTTCTAAAATTTTTATTTATTAAAGAAAACTGTCTTTTAAATTGTTCTTCCATTTCTTTAACTAATGTTGCTATTATATCTTTTAAATCATCGTCAGCCTTTAATATGTCTTCTCTTTGTTTAATGTTAAGGTCATATCTTTCTTTTGCTATTTTATATTCTTCTATTGCCCCAACATTTACATTTCCTAAGCTAGATATTTTATTTTTATAAATATTTTCTTCTTTTTTTAGCTCTTCAAAACTTAAAGATATTTTATCATAATCGTTACAAGCACTAGCATAAGTTATTTCATAATCTTTCCACATATTATCCGACAAAATTTCAATTTTATCTTCTATATTTTCTATTTTAACCTCCAATTTTGTCTTTTTATTTTCTGTGTCTGATATATTATTTGCTATTTTTAAAATATCATTAGAAATGTTATTTATATTATAATTTATTATTGCTTTTTCTTGTTGCAAAATATTTATTTTATTTTTTATATTATTATATTGTTGCTCCAAATCATAAATATTTTTTTGGATATAGCTAATATCTTTTTCAACATTTTTTTGTTTTTCAATTTTAGCTTTTATATCTACTTCTAATAAATCGTTTAATTTTTTTAATTCTTCTATTTCTTGTTGCAATCTTTCTATATTTTTATTTTCATTTTCTATTTGATATTCTATTTCTTTTATATCTATTTTTAACTTATTTATATAACTAAAATTTGTTTCTTTTATTAATTTTTCTTCTTCTAATTTAGTTGAAAAGTTAGACATATATTTTTTTAATTCTTCTATTTCTTTATTTATGTTTAAAAGTTTTTCCTCTAAAATATCATTATCAAAATGTCCTTCTTTTAATTCAGTATTTATTTCGTCTTTTTCTTTAAAATTATTTTTTATGCTATTTTCTAGCTCTTCTAAATATTCTATAGTTTGATTTATAGCTCCTTCTATCTTTATTTTTTCTAAGCTAATGTTGTTTAATTTTTCTCTATCTTTTTCAATATTTTTTTCTATGTTAAGTTGTTCTTCTTCTTTTTGTTGTATTATATATTTATTTTGGTTTATTTTTTGCTCTAATATACAAATATTTTCAAATATATTTTTTATTTCTCTTCCTCTAGAAAATATTCCACCTGTTTTTTTAGATATACTACCACCTGTTAATGCCCCTCCAGCATTTATAAGTTCACCATCTAAAGTAACAATTTTATATGCATATTTATATTTTTTAGCCAAGTTTATACCATTATCTATATTGTCTACAATAATCGTTTTACCTAATATATTAGACATAATATTTTTATACTGGTTATCAAATTTTATTAAATCATCAGCAATACCTATTACACCTTTTTGTTTTAATAAAGTATCTTTTTCTTCGCCTATTTGCTTACTTTTTATAGATGATATAGGTAAAAAGGTAGCTCTTCCTTTTTTAGATTGCTTCAAATACTCTATAGCTATTTTAGCGTCTTCTTCTGTTTTTGTAACAATATTTTGGATATTTGCTCCAAGAGCTATTTCTATTGCTATTTCATATTGTTTTGGAACAGATATAAGTTCACCTATGGCACTGAATATACCTTTTAGCTTAATATTTTTTTCTTTTTCTTTTAATATAAATTTTACAGATTGAAAATATCCTTCATAGTCTTTTTCTAATTCTTGTAATATTTTATGTTTATTTTTTAATTCTATATATGTTTTGTTATCTTCATTATTTTCTTGTTTTATGTTATAAAGCTCTGCTTTATTTTTTTCAAAATCTAAATTGTATAAATTTATATTTTGGCTTATAATATTTTCTTCTTCTCTTATGTCTTTAAAATCTTTTTCTAATACAGTTTTTCTAATTGTTTTTTCTCTAATTTTACTACTGCATATACCTATTTCTTTTTCTATTTGATTAAGTTTTTCTTGTAGATTTTCTCTTGAGCTTTTATAAATAGTTAGTTTATTTGATATTTCAGAAGATAGATGTATTTTTTCTAATATTTCATTATTTATTTTTTTAAATTCTTCTTCATTTTTATCCATTTTTTCAGAAATATCTTCAAACTGTATATATAATTTTTCAATTTCTTCTTTTTTTATGCTATATTGTAGTTTTTTAGCACCTAAGCTAGCTTTTATAAGGTTAATTTCTTCATCTTTTTTAATTATAAAATCTTTATTTTTATATTGTTCATTTTTTATACGTTGTATATCTTCTTCTATAAATTTTATACTTTGATTATTAAGGTTAATGCTATTTTGGTTTTGCTTTATACTAATATTAACCTCTAATATTTTATCATTTATTTTTTCTATTTCTTGCTCTTTAGATAAAATATTTTGTTTTAAATCTTCTTGATTTTTTACGTATTGTTCTTTTTGTTGTTGTAAAGATAATATTGTACTATCTAAAATATTTATATTTTCTACCATACTTTTTATGTATGCTTCAGATTTTTCATATTCTTCAACAAAGATATTTACTCTTATAAGCTTTAGTTTTTCAGAAAATTGTAAAAATTGTTGTGCTTTTTGCTTTTGTTCTAAAAGAGGTGTTATCTGTCTTTCTAATTCGGCTATTATATCATTAGTTCTTATTAAATTTTTTCTAACTTCTTCTAGCTTATTTTCTGCTTGTATTCTCTTATTTTTAAATTTTATAATACCAACAGCCTCTTCAAATAACGCTCTTCTATCTTCAGATTTGTTGCTTAATATTGCATCTATTTTACCTTGTCCTATTATAGAATAGCCCTCTTTACCTATTCCTGTATCCATAAAAAGCTCGTGTATATCTTTAAGCCTACAGCTTGTCCCATTTATATAGTATCCACTTTCTCCTGAACGATAAACTTTTCTAGTTATAGCAACTTCGCTATATTCTAATGGTAACTTTTTATCTTTATTGTCTAAATACATAGTAACCTCTGCAAAGCCTAAAGGTTTTCTGTTTTTCGTACCAGCAAAAATAATATCTTCCATTTTGTCTCCACGCAAAGTTCTTGCTTTTTGTTCTCCCAAAACCCATCTTATAGCATCTGATATATTGCTTTTACCACTACCATTTGGGCCTACAACTCCTGTTATACCTTGCTTAAAATCTAGTCGTATTTTTTCTGGAAAAGATTTAAACCCTTGTATCTCTAGTCTTTTTAAAAACATAATATGCCTCTTTCATCTTAAGATTTCATGCCTTATCTTCTTTTTTTAATATTTCTGCAAAATCTTCGGCTTTTTCTTTTAATGTAACAGATAAATCTTTTTTTACTATTACCTTACTAAGTGTTTTTTTAGCTTCATCTATGTTTCCTATTTTATATGCTAAATAAGCTAAATTATATAAAAACTGGCCTTCTTCCATATCCATTATAGGAAATCTTTCTTCTAAATAAGCTTCGCTATACCAATTATAAGCGTGTATGTTATATTCTTTTGCTTGATTTTCATCATTTATATCTTCACATATAAATGCTATTTTTTGTGCTATATAAGCCCTTTCAGATATATCTCCTCCTTTAATATGAGAAAAATATAAAGCCTTTTTATATCTATCTATTGCTATCTCTGCATCATATACTAAAGGATATTTTTTAGGGACATAATTTTTATTTATATTTTCTTTTATGTTTTTTATATGTTTACCATTAGTTTTATTAAAAGTTTTAGATACACTAGCATATCCACAATTATCACATATAATAACATAATAATAATCTGGCATAATTGGTTTAAATTTACCTCTAAGCCCCAAATCTAACTCTACAAAAATAGTTTTTCCTTTTTTTATTTCTCTAGCCTTAAAATCTTTATTACATACAGGACAAGTATAACTTTTGTCATATAATCTTTCTTCTATACTATAATTTTTTGACTCCATATTCTGCCTCACTATTTTATTCTTTTTGTAAAAATATATAATTTTTCATATTTTTTTAGTTTTGTGTTATTCTAATATTATAGCATTAGATATTAAAAAAAATCAATATTTTAAAAATAAATTTAAATCAATTAATTTTTTTATATATAAACATTGTATTTATTTAAAAATTGTTGTACTATTATTATAAAATATTTTTAATTTAGGAGGTTTTTATGTCTTATATAGTTTTAGACTTAGAGTTTAACCAAGCATATGATTTTGAAACAAATAAAACTATACTGCTTATACCTTCTTGCAGGTTTGAAATAATACAAATAGGCGCAGTAAAATTAGATAATAATTTTAATATATTAGATAAAATAAATCTTTATATAAGACCAAACCTTTATAAAAAAATGCACCCTTATGTAGAAAAAATAACTGGACTTTCTTTAGATTTTTTACAAGACAAGCCATTATTTAAAGATGCCTATATAGATTTTGAAAAATTTTTAGGTAAAGAAGAACATATTTTTTGCGTATGGGGAACTGGTGACTTAAAAGCATTATATAGAAATTTATCTTACTACAATATTTTAAAATCCGATTTAATTTTAAAATATATAGATATTCAAAATTTAGCAACAAAACATTTAAAATATAAAAAAGGTGGTTGTATAGGTTTACAAAATGCAATAGAGCTTTTAAATTTACCTATAAAAGAAGACTTTCACGATGCCTTAAATGATGCTATATACACTGCAGAAATTTTTAAAAAAATTAAACCACAAGATTTATCAATTAAAGTATTTAATTCTAAAAATGTAAGGAAAAAATAAATTTTAAGGAGGGTAAAATGGATAAAATAGATAAGCCTTTTAAAGTTGTATCAAAATTTAAACCAACTGGAGACCAACCAAATGCAATAAAAAATTTATCTACTGGATTTATAAATGGTAAAAAATTTCAAACTCTTCTTGGTGTTACTGGCTCTGGAAAAACTTTTACAATGGCAAATATTATAGAAAAACTAAACCGTCCTACTCTTATTTTAGCCCATAATAAAACATTAGCTGCTCAGTTATATAACGAATTTAAAGAGTTTTTTCCTGAAAATGCCGTAGAATATTTTGTAAGCTACTATGACTATTATCAACCAGAAGCATATGTTCCATCATCAGACACATTTATAGAAAAAGATTCATCTGTTAATGATGAAATTGACAAGCTTAGACACTCAGCAACGGCTGCCCTTTTTGAAAGACGAGATGTTATAATAGTAGCTAGTGTTTCTTGTATATATGGCTTAGGAGACCCGATAGATTATAACGAAATGGTTGTATCTCTTAGGACTGGTATGGGAAAAGATAGAGATAGTGTGTTAAAAAAGCTTATAGAAATTCAATATAACAGAAATGATATGAATTTTATACGTGGTACTTTTCGTGTACGAGGAGATGTTTTAGAAATATTTCCTGCGGGTGCCTCTAATGTGGCATATAGGGTTGAATTTTTTGGTGATGAGATAGATAGAATATCTGAAATAGATACTCTTACTGGTGAGGTTTTAGGTTTTAGAAACCATATTACAGTTTTTCCTGCTTCTCATTATGTAACAAGTAGAGAAAAGCTTATGGAGGCCGTTAAACGTATACAAAATGAACTTGAAACTCAATTAAAAAAATTTAGAGAAGAAGAAAAACTTTTAGAGGCTCAAAGACTAGAACAACGCACAAATTATGATATAGAAATGATGCTAGAAATGGGCTTTTGCTCTGGTATAGAAAATTATTCAAGGCACTTATCTGGTAGAGAAGCAGGCTCTACCCCACATACTCTTATAGACTATTTTCCTAATGATTTTCTTATGATTGTAGATGAGTCCCACGTTACTATACCACAAGTACGAGGTATGTATGAAGGAGATAAATCTAGAAAAACAACTCTTGTAGATTATGGTTTTAGATTACCGTCTGCATTAGATAATAGACCTCTTAAATTTGAAGAGTTTGAACAAAAAATTAATCAAATGTTATTTGTATCGGCAACACCTAATAAATATGAAAAAGAACATACACAAAACACTGTTGAACAAATAATTAGACCAACAGGGCTTTTAGACCCTGAAATTTCTGTAAGACCTGTAAAAAGTCAAATAGATAATCTAATAGGCGAAATAAACAACGTAGTGGCAAAAAATGAAAAAGTTTTAGTTACTACTCTAACTAAAAAAATGGCCGAAGATTTAACAATATATCTTAAAGAAGTAGGAATAAAGGCTAAATATTTACACTCAGATATAGATACATTAGAACGTTTAGAAATAATTAGAGATTTAAGGCTTAATGTATTTGATGTATTAATAGGTATAAATCTTTTAAGAGAAGGTTTGGACATACCTGAAGTATCTTTGGTAGCTATTATAGATGCCGACAAAGAAGGGTTTTTACGCTCCGAGACTTCTCTTATACAAACAATAGGACGAGCTGCAAGAAATGCTAATGGTAGAGTTATTATGTATGCCGATAAAATGACAGACTCTATGAAAAACGCTATATCGGAGACCAATAGAAGAAGAAATATACAAGAAGATTATAACAATTCACACGGTATAACACCTAAAACTATTACAAAAAAAGTTCACGAAATAATAAAAGCAACTGAAAGTATTGCTCCTAGCAAAAATTCTAAAAAATTAGATAAAGACCCAGAATCTATGAGCCAAAAAGAACTTTTAGAGCTTATAGCAAAAAAAGAAAAAGAAATGAGAAAATATGCAACAGATTTAATGTTTGAAGAAGCTTCTATTTTAAGGGATGAAATTATAGAGTTAAAAAAATTAAGTTTAAGATAAAGTTTAATATTATAAATATTAAACTTTATCTTAAATAAGAGTTAATTTATGAAATTTTTTAAAATTATGTATAAAAACTCATTATTTTAGTATTATCTTACTTTTAGTTAATATAACTTTAACTTTTTTATCATTAATCCTAATGTACCAAGAAACTTATGGTGGCAGACTTGGACTTATGACATTTTATCTTATTTTCTATGATTATTTTTAGTTCTTATACCGTATATATAAATAAATATTTATTACCTAAAAAATTTTATATAGCTAGAAAAATTTAACAATTATTAATACCTATACCTTTTTCTTAACCTTAATATTTTTTAAATTTGTTTCTATTTTTATATAGATATTTACATAAATATATTTTTAATTTTTCATATTTTAGTTTTTGTTATTTAATATATTTTGTATTTTAAAAATTATAATTTCTTTAACCACTAAAAGTAAAATATTGAAAAAAACTATTAATATTTTACTTTTAGTGGTTACTGTATTATTTTCTTCTATTATTAGTTAATATTATTCTTATGCTAATTAATGTTATTTTTAATCTTTGACATAAATTTTATATTATAGTAAAATTTAGATATAATCTAGTTTAATTATTTTAATAGAAAATTAATTAAATGTAATAATAAAAATAAAACTTAAATATTTTCATATTTATTATTCTATATAAAAACTATACAATTTTTAAATTATAGAAAGGAGATAAAAATGCACAAACAACAGATAACTATAAAAGGCGCTAGAGAAAATAATCTTAAAAATATAGATTTAACTATACCAAGAGATAAGCTTGTAGTTTTTACAGGGCTTAGTGGCTCTGGTAAATCTAGCCTTGCTTTTGACACTATATATGCAGAAGGCCAAAGAAGATATGTAGAAAGCCTATCTTCATATGCTAGACATTTTTTAGGCCAAATGGAAAAGCCTGATGTAGACTATATTGAAGGCTTGTCTCCTGCAATATCTATAGACCAAAAAACAACTAATAATAACCCTCGTTCAACAGTAGGTACTGTTACAGAAATATATGATTACCTTAGGTTATTATTTGCGCGTATAGGTAAGCCTCATTGTCCAAAATGTGGCAAAGAAATTAAAAAACAAACTATAGACCAAATTGTAGACCAAATATGTAGCCTAGAAGAAAAAACAAAAATACAAATATTAGCTCCTATTGTTAGAGACCGTAAAGGAGAGCATATAAAGCTTTTAGAAGATGCTAAAAAAAGTGGCTATGTTAGAGTTAGAATAGACGGTAATATATACGATTTATCAGAAAAAATAAAGCTAGAAAAAAATAAAAAACACAACATAGAAATAATTATAGATAGATTAGTTGTTAAAGATGATATAAAAACTCGTCTTACAGACTCTATAGAAACTGCTATGAGCCTTACAGATGGTATAATAATTGTAGATACTAACGGTAAAGATTTAAAATTTAGCCAAAACTTCGCTTGTGAAAACTGCCACATAAATATAGAAGAAATAGAGCCTCGCTCCTTTTCTTTTAACAGCCCTCAAGGAGCTTGTGAAGACTGTACAGGACTTGGTGTAAAGCTTATTTTTGACCCAGATATTATTGTGCCAAATCCTGACCTTTCTTTAGCACAAGGAGCTATAAATGCTTCTGGTTGGAATTCTATAAACAATGCAAACTCTATGTCTAATAGTATATTTTATGCACTATCTGAAAAATATAATTTTTCTTTACACACACCTTATAAAGATTTACCAAATAAAATTAAAGATATTTTAATGTATGGAACAAAAGGTGAAAAAATAGATATACAATGGGAAGGACAAAACGGATATAGAGAATATTCTTATTCTTTTGAAGGTATAGTAAACAATTTAGAACGAAGATATAAAGAATCTTCAGATGTAATGAAACAAGAATTAGAACAATATATGGTTAATGTTACTTGTAAAAGTTGTAAAGGAGAACGTTTAAAGCCTGAAATTTTAGCTGTTACTATTAATGGTAAAAATATATCCCAAATAACTAATATATCTATAAAAGATGCAAAAAAATTTTTTGATGAACTTGTTTTATCTGAAAAAGAAAAATTTATAGGCGAACAAATATTAAAAGAAATAAACGCAAGAATAGGATTTTTAGTGGATGTAGGTCTTGACTATCTTTCTCTTTCAAGAACAGCCGGGACATTATCTGGTGGCGAATCTCAAAGGATAAGGCTAGCTACTCAAATAGGCTCAGGGCTTGTAGGATGTTTATATATATTAGACGAGCCTAGCATAGGACTGCACCAACGAGATAATGATAAACTTTTAAACACATTAAACCATTTAAAAGATATAGGCAACACGCTTATTGTTGTAGAACACGACGAAGACACTATGCGTCAAGCAGATTTTATAGTAGATATAGGTCCAAAAGCTGGTGAACACGGTGGTGAAGTTGTATTTGCCGGTACTTATGATGAAATATTAAAGTGTGAAAACTCCTTAACTGGTGGTTATCTTAGCGGTAGATTAGCTATACCTATACCAAAAGAACGTTTAAAGCCTACAAAAAATAAAATTTCTATAAAAGGTGCTTATGAAAATAACTTAAAAAAAGTAAATGTAGATATACCTCTTGGGCTTTTTGTCTGTGTAACAGGTGTATCTGGCTCTGGTAAAAGCTCTCTTGTAAATCAAGTTTTATATAAAACTTTAGCTAAAGAGCTTAATAGAGCAAAATGTAAATCTGGTAAGGCAAAGTCTATAACGGGACTTGAGAATCTTGATAAAGTAATAGATATTGACCAATCACCTATCGGAAGAACTCCTCGTTCAAATCCTGCTACCTATACAGGTGTTTTTGATCTTATTAGAGATTTATTTGCCGAAACACAAGATGCTAAAATACGTGGATTTAAAAAAGGACGTTTTAGTTTTAATGTAAAAGGCGGTAGATGTGAAGCTTGTTCTGGTGATGGTATTATAAAAATAGAAATGCACTTTTTACCAGATGTATATGTTCCTTGTGAAGTATGCGGTGGTAAAAGATATAACAGAGAAACTTTAGAAATAAAATATAAAGGTAAAAATATATACGATATTTTAAACATGACTGTAGAAGAAGCCTTGACTTTTTTTGAAAATATACCTAAAATAAAAGAAAAACTACAAGCAATATCTGATGTTGGTCTGTCTTATATTAGGCTTGGACAATCTTCCACTACTCTTTCTGGTGGCGAAGCCCAAAGAGTAAAGCTAGCAACAGAGCTTAGCAAACGCCCAACAGGAAAGACTATATATGTATTAGACGAACCAACAACTGGTCTTCATACCTATGATGTTCATAGACTTATAAATATTATTAAACGTCTTGTATCTTCTGGTAATTCTGTTGTTGTTATAGAGCATAACCTTGATGTTATAAAAACTGCCGATTATATTATAGATTTAGGGCCAGAAGGTGGTGACGGTGGTGGCACAATAGTTGCTATTGGAACACCAGAAGAAGTTGCTATGTGTGAAAAATCTTACACCGGAAAATATTTAAAACCAATTTTGTTTAAAAATACTTAGGAGAAAAAAATGAAGGATATAGTAGAAAATTTTATAAATGCAAAAAATATATTAAATGAAACTTTTAACTGTAATGATGATTTTTTTATTAAACCTTTAGTAAATAAAAAATGGACTATAAAAGATAATGATGGTATATTCTTTTTAACCTATATAGATGATAGCAACAAGGCCAAAGATTGTGTAATAGTGAAAAAAAATAATGAACCTATGATTTATAAAAAAGAAAACTATACAATGGTTATAGGTATAGAATGTGTAAAATTAGCTTTCATTTTAGATAATAACAATTTATTATAAAAATTAATATTAAAAGGTTGATTTTAAGATATTTAAATCTTATAAATCAACCTTTTAATATTATTAGATTGTAGACAAACTATTTTAGCGATAATTTCTTATTTTTATGTAAAACATAAAAATATTAATCACAATACAGAGCTTTGCCTCGTGTTGTGTAAAAAGCTAAATTTATAAGGCTTTATCCCTTGTGTGAAAAAATTAGCTTTTTTCATACAGTACCTCAAAAAATAATCTTGTTATTTTTTTGAAAGGTTGTAGACAAAGTCTACAACCTCATATTATTTAAACTTTATTTTTTATAATAAGCCTCTAGTCTATATATAGGCATACCTATACCTGAAAACTTTTCTTCATATTCTGTTTTAACGTTGCCTTCAAAGTCTGAGTTATGTAAATCTAAAGATATATTATGTAAACGCCAACCTTTATCCGCAAACTCATTTAAAGAAAATTCAAATAATAGCCTATTGTCTGTTTTAAAAAACACTTCCCCACCATCTACAAATAGTTCTTCATATAAATTTAAAAAGTTTTTATGAGTAAGTCTTCTTTTTGCCCATTTTTTCTTATTCGGCCACGGGTCACAAAAGTTTATATATATTCTATCTATTTCTTTTGGCTCAAAATAATTAAGTAGCTCTTTAACATCTGCTACAAAAAATACTATATTTTTACCTACACCTTTTTCTCTGCCCTTTTTTAATGCACTAACTATAACATTTGTCTGTCTTTCTATAGCTATATAATTAATATTAGGGTTTAAAATACTCATAGTAGTTAAAAACTGACCCTTACCTGTACCTATCTCTATATGTATAGGGTTATCATTGCCAAAAATTTCTCTCCATTTACCCTTATTTTGTTCTGGTTGATGAATAAATCTATCATTTGTATTTAATTCATTATCGCCCCACGGCTTTTTTCTTAAACGCATATTTTTACTCCTTAAAAAATTTTATGATTTTATTAGATTATAACATATTTATTAAAAATTTCAACATTTAACAATTTATATAAATATGTTAAAATATTTTTAAATAATTTTTAAGGAGATATATTATGCAAAATATTAGTGTAGATTTAGCTCAAAAAATTGTAGATGCAATAAATCAAATTTGTAAATATAATATAAACTTTATAGATAAAGACGGTATTGTAATAGCTAGTACAAATCAAAAACGTATTAATACATTTAATCAAGCTGGATTAAATGCAATAAAAACAAAAACAACAGTTATAGTAGATAATGATGATTGTTATTTAGGCTCAAAAAAAGGTATTAATACACCTATATTTATAAACGAAGAACCTATAGCCGTAATAGGTGTTAGTGGTGAGCCTAAAGAAATTGATAAATATATATTTTTAGCTATAAAAATAACTGAAATATTCTTAAAAGAAAATATTCTAAAAGAAAGTTTGTCTAATAAATTTACACAAATTAATTATATTGTACAAACATATCTTTATAACCAAAAAGAAAAATATGAACATACACTAAAAATTTTAGATAAATTAAATGTAGATATAAAAACTAATTATTATGCTATAACTATAATTTTAAAAATATTAAGATAATAGAAAAAGATATAAAACATTTTTTTAAACAATGTGGTTGTATATTAAACACTTATATATATCCTTTAGAATTTGTAGGTTTTTTACCTGAAAATAATCTTGATATGCTAAAAAATAATTTATCAAATTTTGCAAGTTCATATAAAGATATAATAAAAATAGGTATAGGTAATAGCACTAACTTAGAAAATATAAATATATCTTATAAAAATTCTAATATAGCTATATCATATATTAAAGAAAATATAAATTTTAAATTTTATGATGATTTTAGCTTAGAAATATTATTAAATAGTATATCAAAAGATTTAAAAGAAAAATATATAAATAATGTAATAAATAATTTAAGCAAAGATGAGATAAATTTATTAAAAATATATTTTGAAAATAATATGGAGCTGAAAAACACTGCAAATACTTTATTTATACATATAAATACCCTTCAATATAAATTAGATAAAATACATAAAAAAATTGGCTTTAACCCTAGATTATTTAAAGATGCAAATTTTTTATATATATTAATTAATTTATTATAAATTGTTATTAATAACAATTTTTTTACATTTTATATAATTATTTATATTATATAAAATATAGCAAATACCTCCCATTATTTATATAATAACTATATAAATAATGGGAGGTAATAGTATGAAAGTTGTTATAGCAATAGATTCTTTAAAAGGTAGTTTATCATCTACTATGGCTGGTAATGTAATAAAACAAGGTATTAATAATGTAATACCTAATGCAAATGTTGTTGTCAAACCTTTAGCCGATGGTGGTGAAGGGACTGTTGAAGCATTGGTAAATGGTATGGGTGGGTACATAGAAAAAGTTATTGTTTTAGACCCTTTAGGTAAAAAAATAGAAAGTAGCTACGGTATTATTAAAGAGAGTAATACGGCTATTATAGAAATGGCAATGGCTGCTGGCCTAACCCTTGTACCAGAAAATTTAAGAAACCCTTTAAATGCAACAACTTATGGTGTTGGACAATTAATAAAAGACGCTATATCAAAAGGTATTAAAAACTTTATAATCGGTATAGGCGGTAGTGCTACAAATGATGGTGGTATTGGTATGCTACAATCTTTAGGCTTTGACTTTTTAGATAGTAATAATAACCAAATTGAGCTTGGTGCAAAAGGAATTAAAAATCTTGTAAAAATAGAAACAAAAAATAAACTTAAAGAACTAGATGATTGTACATTTAATATAGCTTGTGATGTTAATAACCCTCTATGTGGAGCAAATGGTTCTAGCGCTATATATGGCCCACAAAAAGGTGCTACACCAGATATGGTAGAAGAACTAGATAACCTACTAAAACATTATGCAAGTTTAACTTCTAAATTATTAAATAAAGATAACTCAAATGTAGATGGAGTTGGTGCTGCTGGTGGGATTGGTTTTGCATTTTTATCCTTTTTAAATGCAAATTTACAATCTGGTATACAAATAATACTTAAATATATAAACTTAGAAAATGAAATAAAAGATGCTAACATAGTTATAACTGGTGAAGGCAGGCTTGATAATCAAACAGCTATGGGCAAAGCCCCTATTGGTGTTGCAAAGCTTGCTAAAAAATATAATAAAACAGTAATTGCTTTTTCTGGTTGTGCAACAGAAGATGCTAAGGCTTGTAACAAAGAAGGTATTGATGCCTATTTCCCTATTATACAAAAAGCTGATACTTTAGAAAATTTATTAAAAGAAGATGTTGCTAAAGAAAATCTTCTCTCTACAACGGAGCAAGTATTTAATCTAATAAAAATATTAAGGGGTGAATAAAATGGAAATAGAAATAACTACATTAGGTGCTTTAATTGGTCTTATATTAGCTATATCTCTTATTATAGCAAAAATTCAACCAACATATAGCCTTATAATTGGAGCTTTAGTTGGTGGTATAATCGGTGGCGCTTCTTTAGTAGATACTGTTAATATAATGGTTTACGGTGCTAAAGATATTATATCATCTGTACTTAGAATTATCACATCTGGTATTTTAGCTGGTGTATTAATAAAAACTGGCTCTGCTAAAAAAATAGCCGATGTTATAGTCTGTAAGCTAGGAGACAAAATGGCTATTGTAGCTATCGCTATATCTGCTATGATTTTATGTACCGTTGGTGTTTTTGTTGATATTACTGTTATTACTGTTGCTCCTATTGCACTTGCTATTGGACAAAAAACTAATATAAATAAAATGTCTGTTTTATTAGCCATGGTAGGTGGTGGTAAAGCCGGTAATATTATTTCTCCAAACCCTAACACAATATCTGTATCTGAAAATCTTAAAGTACCTTTAACCTCTATTATAATAGAAAACATTATACCTGCAATTGTTGGTCTTATAGTTACTATTTTACTTGCAAAATTTATTAGTACAAGAAAAGCAGAATCTATTACTAACAAAGATTTATCTGAAGATATAGATGAAAAACTACCTTCTTTTTTAATGGCAATATTAGGTCCTTTAGTAGTTATTATATTATTGTCTTTAAGGTCTATTTTAAATATTGCAGTTGACCCATTAATAGCTTTACCAGTTGGTGGTATTGTTTGTGCTTTAGTTACTGGTAATGCTAAGAACATTGGAGAATATTTTAATTTTGGTTTATCTAAAGTTATGCCTGTTGCCATTTTATTAATAGGTACTGGCACAATAGCTGGTGTTATAAAAGCATCTAATCTACAAACAGATTTTATTGCATTATTAGATGCTGCTAATATGCCTATACTATTATTAGCCCCTATATCTGGTATATTAATGGCAGGTGCTACTGCCTCTACAACTGCAGGCGCTACAATAGCCTCCTCTACTTTTGGTAACGTTATACTAGATGCAGGCATACCTGCTGTTTCTGGTGGTGCTATGATGCATGCCGGTGCTACTGTTATAGACTCTTTACCTCATGGTTCATTTTTCCATGCAACAGCTGGTGCAGTAAATACAAACTTTCCTAATAGATTAAAATTAATACCTTATGAAGTGTTAATAGGTTTATCTATAACTATAACTTCTATTATATACTATTTAATAACTAAATAATAAAAAATACTAAATCTTTAAATAAGGTTAAATATGCAATTTTAATAAAAAAATAACAGTTGATTCTATTTTATGTAATACTAACTTTAAATAATATAAAAATTAACCTATACTATTAAACTGAAGATAAAATATTTTAAACTAATTTTTTCATTTTTATGTTTTGTATAAACATTATAATCACAAGACGGGGCAAAACTCATATTGTGAAAAAGGTATATTTCTAGGGCTTTATTAGACATTATGCAAAGAAATTAACTTTTTTCATACAATGTCTTAAAAAAATAATCTTGTTATTTTTTTAAAGGCTGTAGATTAATCTACAGCCTTAGCTTTATAATTCTACTATTCTATATCCATACTCTCCATCATTTAAGTTTTTTACGCTTATATTGTTATCAATAGGTATAAACTCTTTAAAATCTTTTAAATTAAAGTTTTGTTCATATCTACAAGGAATGGCTAAAGTATATTTTTCTTTTTCTCCACTATTATCTATACCTAACATAAGATGTTTATATTTTTTATAAGACATAAATACAAAAGGATTGTTGCTATATTCCCAACTATTATCTGATATATTAGTTAAATCTACTGGAGATATTCTATACCAATTTATATTTTCTTGGTTGTTAGCAAAAGGCTTCATCACAACACTTTTATCTTTTATATATTCTATATTACTATTAATTTTTATATTTTTTGTATCCATATTTTGAATATTCATCATATTTTTTCTAAGATTATCTAACATATCTTTAAAATCTTGATGATTTGTATTTTTAGGTTCTTCTTTCTCATTTTCTTTGTATTTATTTTTTTCTCTTATACCTTTTTCTATTTCTAAAAGTCCCTTTTCTTTCTCTATTAAGCCTTTCTCTCTTTCTAAAAGCCCTTGTTCTCTTTCTAAAATACCTTTTTCTTTTTCTATTAAGCCTCTTTCTCTATCGGATGTAGGGTTTGTTCTTATTATTTTTCTTTCTCTTTCTATAAGGCTTTGTTCTATTTTTATAAGCTCCATTTCTCTTTTTATAAGATCTAGTTCTTTTTGTCTAATATCTTTGTCATCTGTTGGTAAATAGCCTTCCTTTAATGCTCTTTCTTTTTCTAAAAGCCCTCGTTCTTTTTCTGCCAAGCCTTTTTCTTTTTCTGCTAATCCATCTAATTTTTCATTTAAAGCTTGCTCATAATCATCTAATGAAATTTTATTTTGATTTTTCTCTTTTTCAACTAAACCTTTTTCTCTATCTATAAGCCCTTGTTCTCTCTCTAAAAGACCTTCCTCTCTATCTATAAGCCCTTGCTCAAATTCTGAGATATTTTCTTTATCATCTTCAATATTATCGTTTTTATCATCATTATCTTCTGTAGGTTTGTTGCAAGAACAATCTCCTTTAGGTATATTTATAATAGCATTTGCTTTATATTGCTCTTGCCAATCTATCTCATTACCTATATATCCAACTAATGCTGAAGATATGTCATTATCACCTTTTACCATAACAGATATAACATTAAAATCTTCTATCTTATTTTCTGGGCTTTCCATATTATCTGGGTTAAAAGAAGTAGAAAATTCACCTTTTCCATAAGCATCTACATTAAATTTTCCTAAGCATACATTTTTTACATTACCTTTTTTAAACCCTATAAGCTCAAGGCAATACTCTTCATCTGGTTTTATACCTTGTGCATAAATATTTACTTTGCCCTTTCCATCTTTTATCTCTATAACACATCTACCAAGAGAAGGTCTAAAGTCTAAATTGTATTTAGAGCTATCTTGTTTTAATGGTATAAAATTTCTACTATATCTTCTTGAATAAACCATAAAGTTCCCCCTATAATTAATATCTACTGTTATAATATATATTGTAAAATAAATTTTTATGATAAAAACTATATATTTTGTAAAAAATATATATATTTTAAATTTAAAAAGTACTATCATTTTATTTATAAATGTGTTAAAATATAAGAATAAATTATATTTGCTTATGTATATTAAACTTTTTGTTTATTTTGTTTTGGATATTAATCCCAAAACATATTAAAAGGAGGCAATTATGAAAACAATCGGTATAATAGGCGCTATGGAAGAAGAAATAGAAAATATAAAACCTCATATAGATATTATATCTACAAAAAATATTGTAGGTTTAGATTTTTATATGGGTAAAATGTCTGGAAATAACGTTGTTTTAGTTCGTTCTGGAATAGGTAAAGTGAACGCTGCTATTTGTAGCCAAGTTTTAATAGATTTATATGCCGTAGACTATATAATAAATGTTGGCGTTGCTGGTGCTATAAATAAAGATTTAAAAATCGGTGATATAGTTGTAGCAACAGATGTTATGCATCACGATATGGATACAACATATTTTGGTGACGAGCTTGGTATTATTCCTCGAATGGAAGAAAGTTGTTTTAAAGCTGATGAAGAATTAATGAATATAGCTGTAAATTCTTCTACTAAAGAAACTGAAAATACTATTTTTACTGGTAGAATAGTTAGCGGAGACCAGTTTTTGTGCGACATAGACAAAAAAAATAAAATATGGTCTCATTTTAAAGCATATTGTGTAGATATGGAAAGTGCTGCTATAGGTCAAACTTGTTATCTTAATAAAATACCTTTTTGCATTATACGTTCTATATCTGACAATTCTGACGAAAACAATGACTATGAAAATTTCTTTAGAGATAGTGCTATAAAAGCAAGTAATATTTTAAAAAATATGATAGAAGTTATATAAAAACTTATATTAGTATCAGGTTGTAGACAAAGTCTACAACCTCTCTTTTTATTTTATTAACAATATAATTGTATAATATTAAAATAAATACAAACTATTTTACATTACCTTTTTTGTATTTTTATACCTTTAAGCTAAAGATTTTAATCACAAAATAAAACTTTAATTTAGATTATGTAAAAAGCTAAATTTTTAAGAACTTTATCTATTTTCCAAAAAAAATATACTTTTTTTCATATATGTTACTCAAAAAAATAGAATATTTAACTATTTTTTATAAATAGACAAAGTATAAAAAATTAGCTATAATATAAAATATTTAATAATAACCACTTAAAACATAAAAATAATTAAAGAGGTAATAAAATGTCTAATAAAAATAATAAAAATCAAGCTATGGCTAAAGATACTATTATATATATGATTGCAAAAGGTATAGAAGGTATTATTGGTGTTTTAACTATATCTGCTATGTCTTATATATACATACCAGAACAAACCGGTAAATATTCTACTATAAATATAGCCATAACAACTATTGCTATGGTTTTAATACAATGGCTTGTACAATCTGTTTTAAGGTATATAAATAAATATGAGCTAGATAATGAACAAGACAAATTTTTTTCTACTGTTTTCTTTTCTTGGTTTAAAGTAAATATAATTGTATTTTTTATATCTAGTATTTTAATTTTAATATTAAGCCTTGGATTTTTTAAATCTATAACAAATATTTATCCTATAAGTCTTATTGCAGTTAGTATACTTATGTTTTTTACTTATAATACTTCTCAGCTTGTGATAAGTATGCTTGCTGGTGTTAGAAAAAGCAAAATAAACTTAGTTTTATCGGTTATAAATGTCATAGGTAAACTTTTATCTATTATTATTTTAAATAAACTTTTTACAACAAAAATAGAATGGATATTTGTAAGCTATATAATATTTGATTTTTTAACCGCTATAATAGGTATTATAAAACTAGATATTATAAAACATATAAAATGGCAATATTATGATAAAGAAATATTACACGTTTTAAAAATGTATGGTATGCCTTTAATGGGCAATATGATAGCTACATCTGTTTTAAACAAATCAGATATATATATTATAAGCTACTTTTTAGATGAAAATAAAGTTGGTATATATCAAACTAATTATTCTATAATAGCTTCTGCCTTTACTCTATTAGCCACTGGTGCTATGAGAGGTAGCTACCCTACTATTCTCAGAACTTGGAGCGAGGGTGATAAAGCTCTTACAAAAACTCTTATAGGCAATGCTATAAGAACTTATCTTTTAATATCTTTACCTGCTGTTTTTGGTGTATTTTGCACCTCAGACTTTATAGCTAAAGTGCTTTTTGAAACAAGATATTTTGAAGGACATAGTATAATGGGCTTTGTTGCTCTTGGTATGATGTTTTTGGGTCTTACAGAATATGCTATTAAACCTTGGGAGCTTAATGCTCGTACACAAGAAATTTTTAAAAGAAGTATGATAAGTGGTGTGTTAAATATTGTTTTAAATATATTTTTTATTAAAAGCTTTGGGTATAAATTTGCTGGTATAAGTACATTTTTATCATTTTTTATATATTTTTTATTAGCTAAAAATGGAACAAAAGAACATATGCCTTTTGTTATTAATAAACTATCTTTATTTAGAATTTTAATAAGTGTTTTTATTATGAGTATAACAATAATTATTATAAAATCATTCTTACCTATTAATATTATTACTTTATGTTTACTTGTTTTTATAGGTGTAATAACTTATACTATATGTCTCTATTTTACAGGTGAGGCTAAAAATGAGATAAACCTTATTATAAATAAACTTAAAAGAAAATAATATATCTAATTTTGTAAAATTTTTGTGAAAATAATTGTATTATTATAAATAAATATTGTTAAAGCTTATAAAAGGTGGTAAAATAAAAATAATGTAAAAACTAAAACAATTTTTAATATAGATATGAAAGGAATTTATACCTATGAAAAAGATTTGTATGATTGGTATTGGATATGTTGGGTTACCTACTGCTGCTATGTTTGCC
This sequence comes from [Clostridium] colinum, assembly GCF_940677205.1. Lineage (NCBI taxonomy): Bacteria > Bacillati > Bacillota > Clostridia > Lachnospirales > Lachnospiraceae > Tyzzerella > [Clostridium] colinum. The sequence continues at coordinate 1,846,479 of NZ_OW712331.1, forward strand.
TCTAAAGGCCATAAAGTAATAGGATATGACTTAAACAAACGTGCCGTAGATGCTCTTAACAAAGGTGAAATAATAATAGAAGAGCCTGGTCTTTTAGAGCTTGTAAAAGAATGCGTTGCAAATGGTAATTTATCTGCAACTACGACTTGTCCTCCAGATTGTGATGTTTATATAATAGCAGTGCCTACTCCTATTAATGAAGATAAAACGGCAGATATGAGCTATGTAGAAAGTGCTACAAAAGCTATTGTGCCACATCTTAAAAAAGGTTGTATAGTTATATTAGAATCTACTTCTCCTCCACGTACAGTAGAAGATTTAATGTTACCTATCCTTAAAGAAACAGGTCTTAAACTTGGTGAAGAACTTTTAGTAGCACACTCTCCTGAGCGTATTTTACCAGGAAAGGTAATAGAAGAGCTTAGAACAAATAGCCGTATTGTTGGTGGTATAAACGAAAAGTCTAGCCTTGAAGTTAAAAAAGTTTATGAAAGTATTGTAGAAGGCGAAATATTTATTACAACATCTACTACGGCAGAAATGTGTAAAGTTATGGAAAACACATTTAGAGATGTAAACATAGCTTTAGCTAACGAGCTTGCTAAAATAAGCGAAGAGCTTGGCGTTAATGCCTTTGAGGTTATCCGTCTTGCAAACCACCACCCACGTGTAAATATATTAAGCCCAGGTCCTGGAGTTGGCGGACATTGTATAGCTTTAGACCCTTGGTTTTTAGTAGAAAAATCAGAAAATGCTAAGCTTATAAAACAAGCAAGGCTTATAAACGATAGTATGCCTCAATATGTTTTTGATAAAATAAAAAATATATTAGGTGGATTTAGTGGCCAAACAATAGCTTTATTAGGTGTAACTTATAAACCTAATATAGATGATGTAAGAGAAAGCCCTGTTATGCATCTTTTAGATATGCTAAACAAAGAAAATGTAGTAGTAAATGTTTGCGACCCGCACGCTAAAGACCAAGTTAAAAATAATATGGATATTTATGATGCTATAAAAGATGCTAGTATTATGGTTTTAGGTGTAAACCACGACGAATTTAAAGATATAGATTTTAACAAAGTATCTACTTTATTAAAAGACAAAAATATATTAGATACAAGAAATTTCTTTAATAGAGAAGATATTATAAAAAATAACTTAAATTATTATTTATTAGGTGAAAAATAATGGAAAAAATTCTTATTATTGCAAACCAATTTCCACCTATGGGTGGCTCTGGTGTGCAAAGAAGCGTAAAATTTGTAAAACATCTTAGAACATTTGGATATGAACCTATTGTTTTTACAAGACAAACAACTGGAGCTAAACTTTTAGATGAAACTCTTTTAAATGATGTTCCTCACGGTGTAAATATTGTTAGAACAAAGGCCTATGAACCTTCAGAAGTAGAAGGACTTTTAAAAATTCCTTTTAAAGTGTTATCTAAAATAATGATACCAGATAGTGCTAGGATATGGTTTGAAACAAGCAAAAAAGAAGCTTTAAAAACTATACAAGATAATAATATAAAATTAATATATACAACAAGTGCACCTTATAGCGACCATCTTTTAGGTTTATATATAAAAAGAAAACTTCCTAACATACAATGGGTAGCAGATTTTAGAGACGAATGGACTAATAATCCATACACTTTAGATAATCCACATAATCCTATAAGAACTAAAATAGAAAAAAATATGGAAAAAAATGTTCTTTTAGAGGCCGATTATTTAATAACTAACACACCTGTTATGAAAGATAACTTTATTAAAAACAATAAAATATCTGGAGATAATTTTTATGTTATACCAAATGGATATGATGAAGAAGACTTTTATGGTATGGATTTTACAAGCCCTAATAATGATAAATTTACAATGGTTTATACTGGTGCTTTATATGGTAGAAGAAAACCAGATAACTTTTTTAAAGCAATAAAAAATTTAAAAGAAAAAGGAATAATTAAAGAAAATAGCTTAAAAGTTAAACTTATTGGCAATTATCATAAAGACAAGCTACAAGCTCAAATAGATGGTCTTGGCTTAACAAAAGAGATAGAAATAATAGGATATGTGCCTCATAATGTTTGTATAAAACACCAGCTTAGCTCAGATGCTTTAGTTTTAATAGAAGGCAGTGGCGTTGGGGCCAATGCTTTTTACACTGGTAAAATATTTGAATATATGAACACTAGACGCCCTGTCCTTGCATTATTACCAGATGGTGTGGCTAAAGATTTAGTTTTAGAAAGTAAAATAGGTGTTGTAGCAAATACAGATGATATTTTGCAAATAGAAGGCATAATAAAAGAATATTATGAAAAATGGCAACAAAATGTTTTAACATTTAACCCAGATTTTAACATAATAAAAAAATTTGAACGAAAAATGCTTACTAAAGATTTAGCTAATATTTTTGACAAAGCATTAAACATTAATAAAGTTTAACTTTTTAAAATAAGATAATATGTTGTTATATAAAACATTATCTTATAATATATATTAAAATAATACCTTGGGGTGTGATAATAAAATGAAAGTGCTTCATTTAATAAGCGGTGGAGATGGTGGCGGAGCTAAAACCCACGTTATAACTCTCCTTAAAAGGCTTATCAAAGAAGGCATAAATGTAGAGCTTTTATGTATAATGGAAGGTATCTTTACCGAAGAAGCTAAAGAGGCAAACATACCTATAAAAATTATACATCAAAATAAAAGATATAGCTTAAAGCCTATTTTTAACATAAAAAAACATATCCTTAATGGCGATTATGACATAGTCCATTGCCACGGTGCACGTGCAAACTATATTGCCCTTTTTATAAAAAATAGCTTTAACATACCTTTTATTACAACTTTGCATAGTGATTATAAGCTAGACTTTAAAGATAGTATATATAAACAAACTATATTTATGCCTATTAATGCTATTGCGCTTAGAAAATTTGACTATATATTAGCTGTTACAAAAGCCTTTAAAAATATGCTTATAGAACGAGGCTTTAATGAAAAAAAACTAAAAGTTATATATAATGGTATAGATATGCAAAAAAATATAAATATTTTAGATAAAAAAGAGTTTTTAAAAAGTTATAATATACCATTTTATGAAGACTATATATATGTAGGTATAGCCGCTAGACTACAACAAGTAAAAGGCTTAAAAGATTTTTTAGAAGCTACTAAAATTTTATTAAAAGATAATAAAAACATTATGTTTTTAATAGCTGGTAGCGGTAGCTTAGAAGATAATATAAAAGCCTATATAAAAGATAACAATTTACAAAATAACGTAAAAATGTTAGGGTTTGTAAATAATATAGATAGCTTTTATAATTCTATTGATATAAATGTTTTAACTAGCTATTCTGAAAGTTTCCCTTATGCCCTTTTAGAAGGTGCTAGGCTAAAAAAAGCTACAATAGCAACTTGTGTAGGTGGTATACCAGAAATGATACAAGATAACAAAACAGGTCTTTTAATAGAGCCTCATAATAGCAAAGATATAGCAAAAAAAATAAATATACTTTTAAAAGATAAAAACCTTATGTCTAGCTTTGGCGAGAGCTTTTATAAATATGCCTATGACCATTTTTCAGATGAAAAAATGGCAAAAACACATATAGACATTTATAAAAATATTTTAAAGGAGACAAAAAAGTGAGTAAAATAATAGATGAAAAAGGAAAATTATTTGGATTTATAAACATTGTAGATTTATTAGCATTATTAGTTATAATAGGTGTTGTAGCCGTTGTTGGAATAAGGCTTACTAGTAGCGCTAGAAATGCACAAGGTCAAAATCCATTAGATAGCAAAAAGGAAATTTATGTTACATTATATGGAAACTCTATAGTTCCAGAAGCTATAGAAACTTTAAAACCTGGTGATAAACTTGTAGCTAACAATGTATTTACAGATGCAGAAATAGTATCTGTTGATATGAAACCTGCTGCATATATTACTACTAATTCAAACGGTGAGCCTCTTCTTACAAACCACCCAATATGGAAAGACATTACTGTAGTTATAAAAGATACGGTTAATGCCTCTAACCCTATCTTAAAAGCGGGTAACCAAGAAGTTAGAGTAAACTACAATTTTATATTAAAAACACAACAATTTGAGGCAAACTGTAAAGTTCGTGATATAGAGCTTAAAGATATAAATGCAGACAATCAAGCAACAAAAGAAAGTGAATCTGTATCAGAATAGGAGGTATATTATGCCTTTGTTTATTAAAAAAAGTTTTATTTATACATTACTAGATAAAACTCTAATAAACCCTTATAATACTAGCTTGTTAAAAAAAGTTTTAGGTAAAATATCAAATTGTTTTAAACAAAGCTTTATATATAAATCTATTCAAAAATATTTAGATAAAAAACCTTACTTTTTAAATAGTATTATATACAAATTTATTAGAAAAATAATAAAAATAATTGACAAAATAATGGATTTTTTACACAAAAAAATTAAAACTTATCTATTAGGCAGTAATAGCTTTATAGAATTACGAAATATAAAATATTTTACTAAAGAAAAAAAATTATTATTATTATGTATATTATTAGGTGCTTTTAATTTATCTTATAGCTTTATTGGTATAATATTTAATACAATAAATCTTTATATATCTTATGGCCTTTTAATAATAACAATAATTTTATATTTATTTAGTAGAAATACAAATTGCTTTAAAGAAAGCTTTATTTATAAAATATTTAAGAGTTGGTGAAGATGTGAAGAAACAAACGCTAATTAGTTTAATAATATTATTTTCATTAGCTGGTGTATTAGGTGCATTTTTAGGTGTTCAAAAATTAATTATACTTTTAATGGTATTAGCTATATCTGGTCTTGTCTTTGCTGACTATCAAATTATAGCATATGCCCTTTGTCTATATCCTTTTATAGATTTTATACTTAGAAGTTTTGCACCAAGTATAGCTAGCATATGGGACGAACTTTTATTTATAGCTATGTTTTTAATCTGGGGCTATAAATACCTTAGATATAGAGACCAAGAAGGCTTTAAACAAACCCCTTTAGACTTACTTGTTATTCTATTTTTAATAGCAATGATTGTCGTACTTATACTAAATTCTCCAGATTATAAAATATCCTTAGAAGGCTTTAGAGCTGTTGTACAATACATACTTTGGTATTTTGTTATAATACAGCTTTTAAAAGATACTAATGGTGCAAAAAGACTATGCCTTATATTTGTTATAGTTGTTTCTTTAATGGCTATACACGGCGTATATCAATATATAATAGGTGTTGAGATGCCTGCTGGCTGGGTAGATAGCAAAGAAGCTGGCGTTAGAACAAGAGTATTTTCTATCCTTACTAGCCCTAATATATTAGGCTCTCTTATGACTTTAGCTTTACCTTTAACATTATCTTTTGGTGCTATATCTAAAAATAATAAAACTAAAGCACTATTTTATATATTAGCATTAATGATGGTAGCTTGCTTAATATTTACTTTTTCAAGAGGTGCTTGGATAGGCTTTGGTGTGGCTATTTTGGCTTATGTATTTTTAAAAGATAAAAGGCTTTTAATACCTGTTATTATATTAGGTTTACTTGCTATTGTTTTAGTACCAGGCATAGCTAATAGAATAACTTATATGTTAAGCCCCGAATATATAGAAAGTAGCCTTAGAGGTGGTAGGCTTGTAAGATGGTTAACTGGTCTTCAAATATTAAAAGGTACTCCCCTCTTTGGCGTAGGTCTTGGACATTTTGGTGGTGCTGTTGCTATAAATAATAATCTTTCTTATCTAGTTGGTACAGAAATGGTAGAAACTTTTTATATGGATAATTACTATTTAAAAACGGCTGTTGAAACTGGTCTTTTTGGCTTATTTGCATTTGTAATACTTATGTATCAAATAATAATAAATAGTATAAGAACGATTAGAATAACAACAGATAAAATATCTAAAGAACTAGAAATAGGTATCTTTGCTGGCCTTTTTGGAGTTATTGTCCACAACTTTGTAGAAAATGTTTTTGAAGTACCTATGATGACATCTTGTTTTTGGCTTTTAGTAGCAGTACTTATGCATTTTTGGTATATAAATTATAATAAAAATACAGTTTTAACAAATAAAAAATAAGAAGGGATAACCAATGATTAACTTATTAATAGCTGGCTATCATGGATATGGAAATTGTGGCGATGAGGCAACTTTAATGGCTATGACAACAAATATTAAAGAAATGGCACCAGATGTTAATATAACCGCTATTTCCCATATTCCTGAATTGACAAAAACCGAATACAATATTAATTCTGTGCAAAGATTTAATGCTATTGAAGTAATTAAAGCTATTTTTAAAAGTGATATCATACTATCTGGCGGAGGAACTTTAATACAAAATGGCACTAGCACACGTTCACTTTTATATTATTTAAGCATAATAAAAGTTGCAAAGCTTTTTAAGAAAAAAGTAATGCTTTATTCTAATGGAATAGGACCTGTAAATGGCAATATAAATAGAAAATTAGTAAAAATGGTAGTAAACAACGTAGATTTAATTACCCTTAGAGAAGAATTTTCTAAAAATGATTTATTAGATATGGGCGTTAAAAAACCAGAAATCCATATTACGGCAGATGCTGCATTTACCCTTAAATCAATATCAGATAAAAGTGCAATAAACTTTTTAATAAAAGAAAAAATACCACTTGATAAAGACATTATAGGTGTATCTGTTAGAAATTGGAGCAAAGCAAAATATGGTGATAAATACATTAAAGAAATTGCCAAAGCCTGTGATAATATGGTAAAACAAGACAAAACTGTTCTCTTTATACCTATGGAACAACCAAAAGATATAGAAACCTCTAAAAAAGTTATGTATGAAATGAAACAAGATAGCTATATATTACAACAATCGTATAAACCAGACGAAATACTTGGTATAATAGGACAAACAAAACTTATACTTGGTATGAGACTTCATACATTATTATTTTCTGCATCAAAAAAAGTACCTATGATAGGGTTAGTTTATGACCCTAAAATAGAATATTATCTAGATGTTTTAAATATGCCAAATGGTGGTGATATTAGAACTGGTGATATAGATGCAAAAAAACTTACAGCTCAAATGGAGGGTATGTTTATGGGGCTTGAAAGATATGAAAATATACTAGCCGAAAAAATAAACATACTACTAGATAAAGCTAAACAAAATGAAATTCTTTTAAATAAAGAACTTAATAAAATAAGAAATAAGAAAAAATAACTTATTTATAGGGGGAATAAAAATGAAACAAAAAATTTTAGTTGGAATACAGATATTTTTAGCTACAACAACTATAGCAACTGTTATAGCATTTGCTAACCCTGCTGGTAGCTCAGAAGACCCGTTGGTAGCTAAAAGCTATGTTGATGATAAAATAAACCAAGTTTTAGAAGTAATAAACAGTACAATTAACACAGAAGGCGAAATATCTAATAATACTAATGTTCAAATTAGTGGTAATAGCTTTAAACCTGTTTTAGTCGAAGTTGGACAAACTATATATGGAAAAGAAGGTACAGAAATTATATTAAGAAGTGGAAAAGGTAATGCTGTAATACCTGGTGCAGAAGGTATTGCTAATATAACAAATGGTCTAGAAGTTAAAAATAAAAATACTATAAATAAAAATCACCTTCTTATAATACCTAGAAGTGACGGTAGAGGTATAAAAGTTACAGAAAAAGCTTGGTTTTTAGTAAAAGGTGATTATGAAATAAAATAAAAGGAGTTTTTATATGTCTTCTACAATTTGCAACATATTAGGCGTTCCTATAAATAATATAACTTTAAATGAAGCTTTAAATTTAGTACTTTTATTTCTTGAAAATGATGAAAAAAAATTAATTTTTACACCTAACCCTGAATTTATTATGAATGCTCTTCAAGATGATGAATTTATGGATATTTTAAATAAAAGTAACCTAAATATACCAGATGGTATAGGAGTAGTTATAGGTGGAAAAATGTTAGGCTACAACATAAGAAAACGTGTAGCAGGATTTGATTTAATACAAAATATTTTTTCTAAAATAAAAAATACAGATAAAACAGTATATTTTCTTGGTGCTAATGAAGAAACTATTAATTTGGCTAAAGAAAAAATGGAACAAAAATATAAAGGCCTTAAAATAGTTGGTGTTCATAATGGATATTTTACTGAAGAAGAGGATAAAATAATAATACACAATATAAATAAACTTAATCCAGACTTATTGTTAGTTGGGCTTGGCTCTCCTCGACAAGAAAAATGGATATATAAAAATAAAGATTTACTTAATGTTAAGGTTATGATAGGTGTTGGTGGTAGCTTTGATGTTATGAGCGGAAATGTAAAAAGAGCTCCTAAAATTTTTATTAAGCTAAATTTAGAATGGTTTTATAGACTTATAACACAGCCAACAAGGTTTAAAAGAATGTTAAAGCTACCTTTATTTATTATAGAAGTTTTAAAATATAAAATAAAAGGTGGTAAAAATGAAAGAAATATTAAGGAATAAAACATTTAAAAAATATTTAAATATTATTGTTGGTTGTCTTTTGTTATCTATTTCACTTAATGTTTTTTTAAAGCCTAATCACTTTGTATTAGGTGGTGTTACTGGTTTTGGTATTATATTAGATAGTGTATTCCAATCAACTTTTGCTATACCTTTTCCACTTTCAATAAGTAATATTTTAATAAATTTACCTTTATTTTTAATAGCATATAAAATTTTTGGATTTAAATTTTTAGGTAATACTTTATTTGCTACTTTCTTTTTATCTTTTTGTTTAGCTATTACAGATTTTTTACCAACATTTACAGAAGATATATTTTTAGCATCAGTTTTTGGTGCAGTTTTAGATGGTATAGCACTAGGTCTTATTATAAAAAATAGATGTAGCACAGGTGGTACAGACCTTTTAGCTATTATTATTAATAAATTTATAAAACATATACAAATATCTAAAATACTTCTATGTATAGATGCTACTATTATTTTTATAGGTGTAATTGTTTTTGGTGTCAAACCTACATTATATGCTATTATGAGCGTATTTATAGTTAGTAAAGTTATAGGAACAGTTGTAGATGGTTTTGACTTTGCTAAAGCTGTATTTATTATTAGCGATAAATATGAAGAAATTGGGAATAGTATACTAAACATCATAGATAGAGGTGCAACTTCATTAGATGCTCAAGGTATGTATACAAAAAATAAAAAAAATGTTATATTTTGTATCCTAAAACAAAAACAAATACCTGAGCTTAAAGAAGTTGTTGCAGATATTGATGAAAATGCATTTGTTGTTATAGATAATGTTAGTGAAGTTATGGGCAGAGGATTTAAAGGTATTATTGATAACAATTAACTTATATAAAAATAGAGTATATTAAAACAAAATATGATAAAATAAAAATATCATAATTTTAAAATATACTCTATTTTTTAAATAATTATTAATTTAAATTATTTTCTATTTTTTTTCCTTGATTTTTTAAAATTATACATATGTGTATCTGCCAACTTTATAATCTCATCTCTAGAAAACTTATTATCTGGCATAATATCTACAACTCCATAGCTAATAGAAGTTTTATATGGTTTATTAAACATCTTGCTAATATTATTAACTTTTTCATAGCACCTAATAATACATTTCATAGTAGCATAAATATCTGTATGCTCTAAAACTATTAAAAATTCATCTCCACCTATTCTTCCAATATCTTTACCTACAAATTCGTCAATTAAAATCTTTGAAACTGCTTTTATATAAAAATCCCCTTCATCATGCCCATATACATCATTTGTTATTTTTAATCCATCAATATCTACAAATACCACACAAAAAAATGGTGTTCCTTCTAAAATATTATCTATTTTGTTGTATATAACTTCTCTTTTTAAACAAGATGTAAAATAATCATAGTTTGCTTCATTTTCTAACCTTTTTAATACTATTTCATCTTGTTCTAACTCTTTTTGTATACTTTCTGCTTTAACAGCATATAACTGTAGTTTTCCTAAAATATAAGAATATAATAAAGTCAAAAAAAATCCAAGCATTGCACAAATACCTACTTTTATATTTAATATATTTATTGAAGGCATATTAACTTCTTTATATAAAAAATAAGTATTTAAAAATAAAAATAAATATAAACTCGTAAAAATAGATAAAGAAAATTTCAAGTTATTTTTATCTGTTATAATCATATTCATATAATCTACTCTAAAAAGTGATAAAAACACACAAATATATACAATACTTGTTAAAAATGTTAATATAGTAATATTTATTAAAGCATTATTATTTTGAATTATATTAAATACAGGTATTTTATGTATTAATGCAAAAGTAGATATATATATTAATCGTATTGCAAAAAAATTTATACAAAAACCAAATGTTCCAAAAATAATTTTTAGCCATTTATCATTAAATATTAATTTAAATTCTAAACATAAAATAATAAAGTATATTATCATAAACATGTACTCTGTCAAATATATGTTATAATATAAAGCACAACCTAAAATAAAAACATTAATTAAAAATAAAACATATATATAGTTTGTTTTTATAACTCGTCTCGAAAATACATTTGATGAATATAAAAATCCTATGTAAATATATATAATACCTAGTAAAAAACAACATAATTTTAACATTAAAAAATTATTCTCCTTTTAGCTGACTTTTTTCTCTCCTCATTTTATCATCAGCAATTTTAATAATATTTTCTACACCTGTTTTTAATAATTCTTCATCAACAAATATATATCCTATACTAGCTGATACCTTATAACTATTTGTTATTTTATCAATAAAATTAATTTTTAAATGTATTCTTTTTAATATATCTTTAATATCTTTTTCCTTTAAATCATTTAAAATTATAAGAAATTCATCTCCACCTATTCTAGCTATCAAATCATTTTCTCTTACAGCTTCTTTTAATATTTTACTAATATTAATGATATATTCATCTCCAAATTTATGTCCTAAATTATCATTAACACATTTTAAACCATCTATATCTATAAATAAAAGTGCAAAATTATAAATATTATTTTCATATTTATGTGTTAAATCACACATAATATATTTTCTATTATAGCAAGATGTTAAATCATCTTTCAAAATTTTATCTTCCATACATTTTATATTTATTGATTTTTTTAATTTAACAATTTCTAATTCATCTGACTTTCTCTTAAAAGCAACCATTTTTACACTTTTTATACTATAAAAAAGTAATATATAAAACAATGCTGCATTTAAAATTGGTGTTGCAATAAAAATTGGTAAATATTCAACAAAATAATTTTTTTGATGAATAACTATAACATCTGTAATACTATATATTAAAATTAAAATTATTATAATAGAAATTACTAATGAATATATTGGCATTGTTGAAATTTTTTTTATATCATCAATTGGCACAAATCTTAATAGAATATTAAAAACTATAAATAAAATAAAAAATACTATAAAAAAACAATTAAAAAATAATGTTTTATTATTAAAAATTTCATATGGTGTTTTATCTATTATATATGCATATATTGGTAAAATGATAAGTTGTACAATACTCATATTAATAATTAAAACTCCAGAACATAAAAAAGCCTGATTAAATTTTGATTCTGAAAATAATAAAAATTCTATTGTTAATACTATTAAAGCTAAAAAATATGCTATATAATAGGGTATTCCTATTTTATAAAGATAAATCATTAAATAAGTATTAAAAAATGATATTAAGCAATATAAAATAATATTTCTTTTAAAATTTAATAAAATTTTGGAAATATTTTTAAAAATATATAAATTAACGCAAAAAAATATAGCCATAGAAAGAACCATATTATATAACCTCCGCAGTAATCTATCTATATTTAAAGTAGTATTAAACATAAATTTATCATATCTAACCTATATTACACTTTTATTAACTATTACTTATATAATAACATAAAAATCTATTTAAGGTCAATATATTTTTAATAAGTTATTAATAATTTTTTTAATTTATAAATATAACTAAACCATAATTTAATTTATAAGTATCTAAGTATTAATGGTAAATAACCTTATAAAATAAATAATATTATATATGCAAAAAAGGATTGTAGTATACAATCCTTTTAATTAACTAGCGACCCAAAAGGGGCTCGAACCCTCGACCTCTGGCGTGACAGGCCAGCGCTCTAACCAACTGAGCTATTGGGCCAAAGTGGATCCTCAGGGACTCGAACCCTGGACCGTCCGGTTATGAGCCGGATGCTCTAACCAACTGAGCTAAAGATCCATACTATTGATTAAGAAATCAAAGCCGATGAAGGGACTCGAACCCCCAACCTGCTGATTACAAGTCAGCTGCTCTGCCAATTGAGCCACATCGGCTTATTTAATACGGCAACCACTTACTTTCCCAGGCGGTCCCCCACCAAGTATCATCAGCCGTTTAGGTCTTAACCTTCGTGTTCGGTATGGGAACGGGTGTTTCCCCTAAACGCATCATCACCGTAAATTTTTAGAGTTTATACTCTCAAAACTGATAGAAAACACAAACCAAACTAAAAGAATTAAACAAAATCATTGGACAAGCACTCGACCATTAGTACCTATCAGCTAAATACGTTACCGTACTTACACCTTAGGCCTATCAACCTCGTCGTCTTCAAGGGGTCTTACTTGCACTAGGCAATGGAAATCTAGTCTTGAGGTTGGCTTCACGCTTAGATGCCTTCAGCGTTTATCCTTTCCAAACTTGGCTACTCTGCCGTGGCATTGGTTACCAACAGATACACCAGCGGTTCGTCCATCCCGGTCCTCTCGTACTAAGGACAGCTCCTCTCAAATTTCCTACGCCCACAACGGATAGGGACCGAACTGTCTCACGACGTTCTGAACCCAGCTCGCGTACCGCTTTAATGGGCGAACAGCCCAACCCTTGGGACCTACTTCAGCCCCAGGATGCGATGAGCCGACATCGAGGTGCCAAACCTCCCCGTCGATGTGAACTCTTGGGGGAGATAAGCCTGTTATCCCCAGGGTAGCTTTTATCCGTTAAGCGATGGCACTCCCACTTGTTACCACCGGATCACTAAGTCCTACTTTCGTACCTGCTCGAACCGTCGCTCTCGCAGTCAAGCCTTCTTCTGCCTTTACACTCTTTGAATGGTTTCCAATCATTCTGAGAAGACCTTTGAGCGCCTCCGTTACTCTTTCGGAGGCGACCGCCCCAGTCAAACTGCCCGCCTAACAATGTCCCTCTTCTGGATCACAGAAGCAGGTTAGAAATCCAATACTACAAGAGAGGTATCCCAACATCGACTCCACCAATACTGGCGTACTGGCTTCTCAGTCTCCCTCCTATCCTGTACATGTAATACCGAATCCCAATATTAAGCTGCAGTAAAGCTCCATGGGGTCTTTCCGTCCTGTTGCGGGTAACCAGTATCTTCACTGGTTCTTCAATTTCACCGGGCGTGTTGTCGAGACAGTGCTCAAATCGTTACACCTTTCGTGCGGGTCAGAACTTACCTGACAAGGAATTTCGCTACCTTAGGACCGTTATAGTTACGGCCGCCGTTTACTGGGGCTTGAATTCAAAGCTTCGGATTGCTCCTAACCTCTCCTTTTGACCTTCCAGCACCGGGCAGGTGTCAGCCCCTATACTTCACCTTTCGGTTTAGCAGAGACCTGTGTTTTTGCTAAACAGTCGCTTGAGCCTCTTCTCTGTGGCCTACTCTCGTAGGCTCCCCTTCTCCCTAAGTTACGGGGTCATTTTGCCGAGTTCCTTAACAACACTTCTCCCGTCGGTCTGTGGATTTTCTCCTCGTCTACCTGTGTCGGTTTGCGGTACGGGTACTAATAACACTATAGCGGCTTTTCTTGACAGTGTGGATTCAGAAACTTCGCTACTTTTCTTCACTCCCTATCACACTTCACCTTTAGATATGTGATTTGCATCATATCCACAGCTTTGTGCTTAGCCGAGTATTTCCTTTCCTCGGTTTTCCTATCCTCCTGTGTCCCCACAGTTCTGATTATTAGTAGTACAGGAATTTAAACCTGTTATCCATCGACTACGTCTTTCGACCTCGCCTTAGGTCCCGACTTACCCAGAGCAGATCAGCTTTACTCTGGAAACCTTAGACATTCGACCTATATGATTCTCACATATATCTCGCTACTCATTCCGGCATTCTCTCTTCTGCTTCGTCCACCATTCCTTTCAGTTTGGCTTCATCCTTGCAGATTGCTCCTCTACCAATTGTACATTCGTACAATTCCGTAGCTTCGGTGGTGTGTTTTAGCCCCGGACATTTTCGGCGCAAAAACTCTCGACTAGTGAGCTGTTACGCACTCTTTAAATGAGTGGCTGCTTCTAAGCCAACATCCTAGTTGTCTTCGAATTCTCACATCCTTTTCCACTTAACACACACTTTGGGACCTTAGCTGTCGGTCTGGGCTCTTTCCCTTTTGACTATGAAACTTATCTCACATAGTCTGACTCCTGTGCATCATCTTTCTGGCATTCTTAGTTTGATATGATTTGGTAACCCGCGAAGGCCCCGCACCAATTCAGTGCTTTACCTCCAGTAGATTAACACAAGGCTAGCCCTAAAGCTATTTCGAGGAGAACCAGCTATCTCCGGGTTCGATTGGAATTTCTCCGCTATCCACAAGTCATCTCAACCTTTTTCAACAGATACGAGTTCGGTCCTCCATTACCTTTTACGGTAACTTCAACCTGCTCATGGATAGGTCACCCGGTTTCGGGTCTACACCTACAAACTTGTCGCCCTTTTCAGACTTGGTTTCCCTTCGGCTTCTTAGCTTCTTACTAATTAACCTCGCTTGCAAATGTAACTCGCCGGACCGTTCTACAAAAAGTACGCAGTTGTTACTATTGTAACTCCCACTGTTTGTAAACAAAGGGTTTCAGGTTCTTTTTCACTCCCCTCCCGGGGTTCTTTTCACCTTTCCTTCACAGTACTATTTCACTATCGGTCATCAAGGAATATTTAGGCTTGGGGGGTGGTCCCCCCGGCTTCCCACAGGGTTTCTCGTGTCCCGTGGTACTCTGGATTCTGCCTCCTGACTCCAAATTTCGTCTACTGGACTTTCACCTTCTTTGGTTTGCTTTCCCAAAACAATTCGACTATTCTTTGTCAATGGATTATGCAGTCCTCAACCCCGACAAGCACGCTCGTCGGTTTGGCCTTCTTCCCTTTCGCTCGCCGCTACTTAGGAAATCGATTTTTCTTTCTCTTCCTGTTGCTACTTAGATGTTTCAGTTCACAACGTTCCCCCTACATACCTATTTATTCAGTATGCAGTAACAGAGCTTTTCTCTGCTAGGTTTCCCCATTCGGATATCCACGAGTCGCTGACTGTTTGCGTCTCATCGTGGCTTTTCGCAGCTTTCTACGTCCTTCTTCGGTTCTTGATGCCAAGGCATTCACCCTTTGCTCTTATTAGCTTGACCTTTCGGTTTCTTTATTTATTCACCGAGATATTGTTTAAATCTTTTTTCGGAAAAACTTTTATTTCTTGCTTTTACCTCTTAAACATTTTTGTCTGGCTCACGATATCGTTTTCTCAAACTTTATCGCGTTGTGTTTTCTATTCAGTTTTCAAAGTACAAATTTACATAACCTTTTTACAAAGATTAATAATAATTGGTAACTTTCGTTACCGAGTGGAGATGACGAGATTCGAACTCGTGACCCCTTGCTTGCAAGGCAAGTGCTCTCCCAACTGAGCTACACCCCCATATTATATTTTAAACATTATTAAAATTTCTTACCAGTGGGCTTAAATGGACTCGAACCATCGACCTCACGCTTATCAGGCGTGCGCTCTAACCAGCTGAGCTATAAGCCCATATTTAATACGGCAACCACTTACTTTCCCAGGCGGTCCCCCACCAAGTATCATCAGCCGTTTAGGTCTTAACCTTCGTGTTCGGTATGGGAACGGGTGTTTCCCCTAAACGCATCGTCACCGTAAATTTTTCAGTATTTAATTCTACCTTTTTTATTAAAGGTAATATATAATTTTATTTTATAAAATTAACACTTAAACACTCAAAACTAAATAATCAATGAATTAGTTTCCCTTTTTCCTTAGAAAGGAGGTGATCCAGCCGCACCTTCCGATACGGCTACCTTGTTACGACTTCACCCCAGTCACTGGCTTCACCTTCGACTGCTCCTCCCTTGCGGTTAGGTCACAGGCTTCGGGCGCTTCCAACTCCCATGGTGTGACGGGCGGTGTGTACAAGACCCGGGAACGTATTCACCGCGACATTCTGATTCGCGATTACTAGCGATTCCAACTTCATGTAGTCGAGTTGCAGACTACAATCCGAACTGGGACTGCTTTTTTGTGCTTTGCTCCATATCACTATCTTGCTTCACTTTGTTACAGCCATTGTAGCACGTGTGTAGCCCTAAACATAAGGGGCATGATGATTTGACGTCATCCCCACCTTCCTCCGTGTTATCCACGGCAGTCTCCCTAGAGTGCCCATCCTAAATGCTGGCTACTAAGAATAGGGGTTGCGCTCGTTGCGGGACTTAACCCAACATCTCACGACACGAGCTGACGACAACCATGCACCACCTGTCACCGATGTTCCGAAGAAAGTCTGCATTACACAGATTGTCATCGGGATGTCAAGTTTAGGTAAGGTTCTTCGCGTTGCTTCGAATTAAACCACATGCTCCACCGCTTGTGCGGGTCCCCGTCAATTCCTTTGAGTTTCAACCTTGCGGTCGTACTCCCCAGGTGGAGTGCTTATTGCGTTTGCTGCGGCACCGAGAATCTCTTCCCAACACCTAGCACTCATCGTTTACGGCGTGGACTACCAGGGTATCTAATCCTGTTCGCTCCCCACGCTTTCGTGACTCAGCGTCAGTTTCAGTCCAGTAAGCCGCCTTCGCCACCGGTGTTCTTCCTAATATCTACGCATTTCACCACTACACTAGGAATTCCGCTTACCTCTCCTGTACTCTAGTTACACAGTTTCTTATGCAGCCCTGAGGTTGAGCCCCAGAATTTCACATATGACTTGCATAACCGCCTACTCACCCTTTACACCCAGTAAATCCGGATAACGCTTGCACCATACGTATTACCGCGGCTGCTGGCACGTATTTAGCCGGTGCTTCTTATTCAGGTACCGTCATTTATTTCTTCCCTGTCGATAGAAGTTTACATACCGAAATACTTCTTCCTTCACGCGGCGTTGCTGCATCAGGGTTCCCCCCATTGTGCAATATTCCCCACTGCTGCCTCCCGTAGGAGTTTGGACCGTGTCTCAGTTCCAATGTGGCCGATCACCCTCTCAGGTCGGCTACTGATCGTCGCCTTGGTAGGCCTTTACCCCACCAACTAGCTAATCAGACGCGGGCCCCTCCTATACCACCTCAGTTTTTCCAACTTGTAGATGCCTACTTGTTGGCTTATCAGGTATTAGCATCAATTTCTCAATGTTATCCCTGTGTATAGGGCAGGTTACCCACGCGTTACTCACCCGTCCGCCGCTAAGTTTTATAAAAGCAAGCTCCCATAAAACTCCGCTCGACTTGCATGTGTTAGGCACGCCGCCAGCGTTCATCCTGAGCCAGGATCAAACTCTCATTTTAATTCTTTAAACTTTAAGTTTAATTAGCTCAGATTACTCTGACTTTTTCTCTTTTTCAGTGTTTTTTCTCACTTGAATTTTTTCGGGTTGTCTAATTCACTTTTTGATTATTTAGTTTTCAATGTTCAATCTTTTATAATGTCTTTAACTAATCTCATTTTTTATAAATTTTATTAGTTACTTGTTCTATTATAACATTTTTTTCATTTTTGTCAAGCTTTTTTTATTTTATTTACTTGACTTCCAATTTATTGTCGTTTTAGCGACTTTATCATTTTATCACTTGTCTTTTACATTGTCAAGAACTTTTTTCATCTTTTTTACATTTTTGCTTTATTTTAGCGACTTAGTTAGTCTACCATATTTTTTTTACCTTGTCAACACTTTTTTATAATTTTAAAAAATTATTTTATCAATTGTTGACGACTCGATTAGTTTATCACATAAATTTAAATATGTCAACAGTTTTTAATATATTTTACCACATTTTTTAATCATAAATAGCTTTTTATACTAAAATTAAAAAATCTATAACCGTTTAATTAAAGGTAAAATAAATAATAATCTTTAATTTACCTTTATAATTTTAAATACAAAACTTTACTTAATAATTATATAAAAAACAAGTTTATAAGTATTGTAGCCCTTGCACGAAAAACCTTAATTTATTCATATAATAACTCATCGTAATAAACTTACTATATAAAATGAAAGGGTGTAGACTTTATCTGCACCCTTTAAAAACCTTTTAATATTTAACCACCGAATTTATATTATAATCGCCTAATATGCTTCTTCCTTTTAATTCTTCAAGCTCTATAAAGAAATTAAGGCTAACAACCTCTGCTCCAATGCTTTCTACAAGCTCTATAATAGCTTTACAAGTGCCTCCAGTAGCTAATAAATCATCTACAATAATAACTTTATCTCCTTTTTTTATTGCATCTTTATGTATTTCTAAAGTAGCACTTCCATATTCCAAATCATACTCTTTTGATATAGTCTCAGCTGGCAATTTCCCTGCTTTTCTAACTGGTATAAACCCTTTGTTCATATTATATGCAATAGGCATAGCAAATATAAACCCACGAGATTCTGGGCCTAAAACATAATCAAACTCAATATTTTCAAGTGTTTTTTGCATTTCATCAACAGATTTTTTTAAAGCCTCTTTATCTTTTAAAACTGTTGTAATATCTCTAAACAAAACCCCTTCTATTGGATAATTAGGTATTGTTCTTATTACATTTTTTAAATCCATAGTGTTTTCTCCTTTTCAAGAAATCCTAAAATCTTTTAATATTAATTGCACATTTTCAATATCATTAAATATATTTATATCAATAGAATATACTACATCTAATTTTAAGTCAATATCTTTTTTTATACCGACTAAAAGTTTTTCAACTTCATTTTTACTAATATTATCGTTTAATATGTTTAAAAATTTATTATACCCATCAAAACTTATAGCTTTAACACTTGTTGTATTGTCATTTAATACAAATTGTATAATATTATTTTCTTTCCCTACAAATCTTATGCTTTTAATTTTAACATTTTTAGTAGCAAATATAGCCCCTTTGTTTTCTTTCCCAATAGGTTTCATTTTATTAAACTCTTTAGCTAAATCTAAATTTATATCACAAAAATGTAGTGCTTTATCTATAACTATGTTTTCTTCAAAATCTTCATAAGTTAACGTACAATTTTCATTTATCATTTTTCTAAATAAATCTATATTTTCTTCTATCAAAGATAAGCCTGCAGCCATTTTATGTCCACCAAATTTTGTAAATAAACTTGAACATTTTAATAATTCTTCAAACATATTATAAGCAGGTATACTTCTTCCAGAACCTTTAGCACCATCTTTAGCCCTAGTTATTACAAAAGTAGGCTTATAATAAATTTCTTTAATCCTTCCTGCCACAATTCCAGCTATAGATTCGTGTATTTTGTCATTATATACTACTAATACTTTATCATTTTTTATATCACTGTTTTCTATCATATTAAATATATCTTGTACTGCATTATGTGTTAGCTCTTTTCTTTCACAGTTAAGGCTTAATAACTCTTTTGCTAATATTTCAATTTTTTCTTCTTCATCTGTTGTAAATAATTCCACTGCCTTTAAAGCACTTTCAAGTCGTCCACTAGCATTTATACACGGGCCTATTATAAATCCATAATCATTTTCATTTATTAGCTTTTCTTCTATGTTATTAACTTTTAAAATTTCAAAAAGCCCTTTATTAATATACTTGTTATTGTTAAGTATGTCCAAACCCATTTTCACAATAAGTCTGTTTTCATCTAATAAATCTACTATATCACATAATGTTGAAATAGATGCAAATACTAAATACTCATCAAGATTTTCATCTATTTCCATATATTTAAAAATACCTTCTACAAACTTGTAGCTAATACCTCCCGCTGATAATGCTTTAAATTTATACTCACATTTTTCTTGTTTAGGATTAACTATTACATCTGCATTGGGCAATATTTCTACTTTTTTATTTTCTTCTTCAAAAAATCTAGGCTCATGATGGTCTAGTATAATTATATCCATATTATTTTCTTTTATATAATCTACTTCTTCTATGCTAGCTATACCATTATCACAAGTAAAAATTACATCTACACCTTTATCTTTAACCTCATCTATAGCTTGTATATTAAGTCCATATCCTTCTTCTTCTCTATCTGGTATATAATAAATTACATTAGCGCCTATTTTTTTTAATGCCTTATATAAAATAACTGTGCTAGTAACACCATCTACATCATAATCACCATATATACATATTAATTCATTTTTGGATATAGCTTCTATAATTTTTATAAATGCTTTTTCCATATCTTTCATTTCTAGTGCATCATAAAAAAATTTTTCATCACTATATAAATATGTATTTAGTTTTCTTCTTGTTAAAATATCTCTATTAGCTAAAACTGTTGCAAAAATTTCACTTATGCCAAATTCATTAACCATTTTAGCTATGTTAGCTTTTGGGTTTCTAATTGTCCATTTAGCCATTTTTAGCTCCTTTCTATTATTTTAATGTATATATAAATATTATAAATTATAACCTTTAAAGGCTGAAGACAAAGTCCTCAGCCTTTAATATAAATTTTATAAACTACTTTTATTAATTAGCTTTTTTAGTTTTAATATTATTTAGCATATACCATATAGGACCAGCTATAAATATAGATGAATAAGTACCACAAATTATACCAACAGCGATAGGTAAAGCAAATATTTTTACAGATTCAACACCAAAAATATATAAACAAATTACAGTAAAAAATGTAGTTAAAGATGTAAAAATAGAACGTCTTAAAGATTGGTTTATACCTGTATTTATAAGTTCTTCATCAAGCTTACCAGCTTTACCTTTGTTTTCTCTTATCCTGTCAAAAATAACTATTGTAGCATTAATAGAATAACCAAGTACAGTAAGTATAGCCGCTATAAAAGCATCATTTAAAGGTATTCTAAATATAGCATAAAATGATATTAATATTAAAGCGTCGTGTAAAAGTGCAATTATTGCACTAGCACCTGTTTTTAAGTTTTTAAATCTAAAAGAAATATATATAAGCATAGCTACACAAGATACTAATATAGCTACAAATGATGTTCTTTTCATCTCATTACTTATTGTAGCGCTTATGTCTCTAATAGAATAATCATTTTGTGTCAATTCATATTTTTTAGATATAGCCTCTGTAAAAGCTATTCGCTCATCTTGTGTTAAAGAACGAGTTTTTATAATAACGCTTTGTCCATCACCAACAATTTGTATTTGAGCATTATCTATATTAACACTATCTTTAAGTATAGCATCTATGTCATCACTATTTACGTCTTTACCATTTAAAGATATTTCAATAGATGTACCACCTGTAAATTGTATATCATAGTTAAAAAAACCTTTGCCTTGACTATTGTTATAAAACATAAATCCAAGCCCAATAGCTATAATAATAGTGGATATAGTAATATATATATATCTATTTTTTATTATATTCATTTTAAAGCCTCCTTATTTACTTCCATATAGCTTAGGTGAGTTTATACCTGCATTAACCATAGCTTTAATAATTATTTTTGTAACAACTAAAGCTGTAAACATAGAAAGAACTATACCAATCATTAATGTTTGTGCAAATCCTTTTATAGGTCCACTACCTAACCAATATAAAACACCACCTGCTATAAGAGTTGTAATATTACTATCTAATATAGCTGGAAAAGCTCTAGAAAATCCTTTATCCACTGCAAGTCTTATAGTTCTACCTTGTGCAAGCTCTTCTCTTATTCTTTCAAAAATAATAACGTTAGCGTCAACGGCCATACCTACAGATAATATAATACCTGCTATACCGTGTAAAGTTAAAGTTATGTTAAGTCCGTTTAATAATATAAGCTCTAAAAGTATATATATAACTAAAGCAAGGCTTGCTGCAAACCCTTTTGCTCTATAAAATAAAACCATAAATAATAATACTAATAAAATACCAATAACTCCGCCTAAAATACTTGTTTTTAAAGCATTTGCTCCAAGAGTAGCTCCTATTGTGTTCATTTCTAATATTTCAAGCTCAAAAGGTAAAGACCCTGCTCTTATTAAAGATGCTAATTCTTCTGCACTTTCTATGTCAAAGTCACCTTCAATAACTGCTTTTCCATCTGGTATAACAGTATTAACAGTAGGTGCACTTATAATTTGGTCATCAAGCATTATAAATATAGGGTTTCCTATGTTTTCTTCTGTTGCTTTTTTAAAATCTTGTTTACCTTTTTCATTAAACTCTAAACTTACAACTATTTTAGATTGACCTGTTTGGTCTGTATATGCTTGTTTTTTAGCATTAATAACGTCTTCACCTTTAACAACTACTTGTCCGCTATAATCTAAAAAAGATAACTTAGCAGTTTGTCCTATTTCAGATACGGCAGTTTCTACGTCATCAACACCAGGTATTTCTACTCTTATTCGCTTATCTCCTTCTTGATAAACATTAGCCTCTGTCCAGCCTTTTCTGTCAAGCCTTTGTTGTATCATAGATACGGCCGATTCCATTTTTTCTTTCCAAGATGACTCGCCTAAAGATTCTACTTCTTCTTCACTTGTAGATGAGCTTTCTTGGCTAATAGTTTCGCTACTGCTTTCTTGTGTGCTATTTTGCTCACTACTACTTTCAGTTTCATTGTTGTTTAAATCACTTTGTGGCAATGTTTCTTCTTTTGCTTCATAAACGATATAAACACCACCGCTTAAATCTAAACCTTTTTCTATGTTTCTATAGCTAAGTATATGTCCATTACCATAACCATTATAAGATGTATAAAAGAGTACACCTGTAATAACGAATATTATAAAAAGTAATAAAATATTTTTAGTTTTCATAGATTTCATATATTTTTCTTCCTTTCTTGTTTAATATATTAAAATACATAAACAATTTTTTAGGTTTATCTTATTTATATTATTCTCTATTTTTTTGAATAATATTTTGTATATTTTTATAATTATTATATAAGACTTTTTATAATAATTAATATTTTTTAAATCTATTCTTCTTTTAATGCTTCATAAACTTTCATCATAATAGAACATTCTGTTCTTTTCTTTTGCATTTCACATCCTATGTCATAAGGAGTAACAAGGTCATTATGCATATTGTTAGAGCTTGCCGCACAACCTCCGCTACAATAAAATTTTGCCCAACAAGTTTTGCAAGCAGGCTTAGAGTATACGTTTATACTTTCAAAATTTTCCCTAATGTCTTTTCTTTCAACTCCGTCAAAAACAGTACCCATTTTAAACTGTTCTTGTCCTACAAATTGATGACAAGGATATAAATCACCTTCTGGAGTAACAGCTAAATATTCAGTTCCAGAGCCACAGCCAACAAGCCTTTTATAAGCACAAGGACCACCTGTTAAATCTATCATAAAGTGGAAAAAGTTAAACCATTTGCCTTCTTCTCTTCTTTTTAACATTTCTTTAGCTAATTTTTCATACTCTTCAAAAATTATAGGTAAATCTTCTCTTCTTATTGCATAATCTTCTTTTTCGTCAGTAACAACAGGCTCCACGCTAATTTGTTTAAAGCCTAAATCTGCAAGATGTAATACGTCATTTGCAAAGTCAAGATTATTTCTAGTAAAAGTACCTCTTACATAATAGTCCATTTGGTTTCTATCTTCTGCCATTTTTACAAATTTAGGTACAATGTTGTCGTAACTACCTTGTCCACCAACACGCACACGCATTTTGTCGTTTATCTCTTTTCTACCGTCTAAACTTAAAACAGCATTATGCATATTTTGGTTTATATACTCTGCTATTTCATCATTTAATAATATACCATTTGTTGTCATAGTAAATCTAAATTTTTTATTATGTTGTTTTTCAACACTTCTACCATACTCTACTATTTCTTTAACAACATTAAAGTTCATTAAAGGTTCTCCACCAAAAAAGTCTATTTCAAGATTTTTTCTAGAGCCTGAGTTTTCTATTAAAAAGTCAATAGCTTTTTTACCAACTTCAACACTCATAAGAGAACGCTTACCGTGATATTCTCCCTCTTCTGCAAAACAGTATTTACATTTAAGGTTACAATCGTGGGCTATATGTAAACAAAGTGCCTTTACAACTGGTTGTCTGTTGTTTACTTCTGGTATGATACCAGAAAAAATATCTGGAGAAAATAAAACTTCGTCTTTTTCTAATTGTTTTATTTCCTCATAAGCCTCTTTAATATTTTCTTCATTATACTTTTCTTTTAATATATTAATTATATTTTCTAATGTTTCTTTTTTATAATAATCTAATATATCATAAGAAATATCGTCTACGCAATGAACAGACCCACTATTAACATCTAAAACAATGTTTAAGTCGTTCATTTTATATTTATGTATCATTTTAATCCCCTTTCAAAATTTCTTACTAAAATAGTAAACCACTATTTTACCATTTAGTCAATAAAAATTTATATTGTAATGTTAAAATAACAAAATACAATATAATTTTAAATATATATTTAAAGCAAAAACCATAGCTTAAAATGGTTTAAGCTATGGTGCTATTGTTTTTAGGCTAATTATTTTACCATTTCACATTTTTGGTTAGCAACTGTACAAGATGTTTTGCAAGCAGATTGACAAGATGTTTGACATTCACCACAACCGCCTTTTGCCATAGTGCTTTTAAGTAACTTTGTGTTTAATGTTTTAATGTGTTTCATTTTATATCCTCCTAAAATGGTTAAATTAATAGATACAAAGTATTATAACACAAATTTTAACCTTTTTCTATATTTATTTTATTATTTTTTACTATTTATACCAATAATTCCCCCTATACCCCCTGCAGATATTGATAAAACAATAATCATTATCATTTTAGAAGTTATTTTAATAGTAGGCAAAATACAAAAACTAACCATTATCATAATAAGAGCATAAATTACACCTACAAGCATACCAAATATCAAACCTTTGCTTTTAACACCTTTAGATGCTATAACCCCACCTATTAAAACAGAAACAACAGTAGTTATCATAACAACTAATTGCATATTTTTTTCTGTTGTTTCTGTATATGTAAGTAATATTCCATAAACTATAAAAACTATTGCTGTTATTAAATATGAAAATATAGCTCCTTTAGTTAAAGATATTATAGTATTGTTTGATTTTTCATTAACATTAACCTTTTTATTTTGTGTCATAAAGCCCTCCTTTAAAAAAAACTACTTATTCCTATTGTATTAATTTAATTTTTGTTTTATGATAATATTAGTTTATTAACTATACAACTTAAGAGGTGATTTTATGATAGACCTTCATACACATACAACATTTTCAGATGGTACTTATTCTCCACAAGAGCTTATAGAGTTAGCCTATAAAAACAATATAAAAGCAATATCTATAACAGACCACGATACAATAGAAGGTATATGTTATGGACAAAAAAGAGCAGAAGAGCTTAACATAGAGCTTATTAATGGTATAGAATTTTCGGCCAAATATAATAATATAGAAGTACACATTTTAGGTTATTTTTTAGATATTAATAATCAGTCTTTTCTGAAATTTTTAGAAGGTTTAAAACAAACAAGAGAAGAAAGAAATTTAGAGCTTATAAATAAATTAAATAGCTTAGGGTTAGATATAACCTTAGACGATGTAAAATCTTTATCTCCTATGGGCTTAATAACAAAAGCACATTTTGGTGTTGCATTATGTAAAAAAGGCTATGCAAAAACAATTAAAGAGGCTTTTAGTCTTTATCTAGGCAAAGATAAACCAGCTTATGTTAAAAGAGATTTAATATCATATGAAGATGCAATAAATGCTATATTAAATGTAAAGGGCATACCTGTTTTAGCACACCCTATGATATATAAAATACCAGAAAAAGATTTAGATATATGTATAAAAACATTAAAAAATGCAGGACTTAAAGGTATAGAATGTTATTATCCTTCAAATTCTTTAAAACAAACAAACTTTTTATTATCTTTAGCTAAAAAATATGACCTTAAAGTAACTGGAGGAAGTGATTTTCACGGAGATAATAGACCTAATGTATCTTTAGGCAATATTTTTTTAAACAAACAAATTGATTATAAAATATTAGAAGATTTAAAAACTTTAAAATTATAAAAACTCTAATAAAACTAAAGACAAAATAAAATTTATAAATAAAAATAAATACTCAAATTGAAGTTTTAATAGTGATTTAGCACCTTGTACGCAAAAACTTTGCTTTATTCACGCAGTAACTCGTCGTGATAATTTTGTTATTCCAACGAAAGGTTGTAGACTTTATCTACAGCATCATCTAACTTTTTATTTTTAGGAGGTAAATTATGAAAGATAAAAATAGTATAAAAATAATATCACAAAATAAAAAAGCATTTCACGATTACTTTATTTTAGAAACTTATCAAGCTGGCATATCTTTAAAAGGAACAGAGGTAAAGTCTTTAAGAGCTGGTAGATGTAACCTTAAAGATAGTTATATAAAAATAGAAAACAATGAAGCATATATAAAAAATATGCATATAAGCCCTTACGACCACGGAAACATTTTTAACCACGACCCATTAAGAGATAAAAAGCTTCTTTTGCATAAATATGAAATAAATAAACTAATAGGTGCTTCTACAATAGATGGACACACATTAGTACCTACAAAAATTTATTTTAGTGGTAGTTATATAAAAGTAGATATTGCCATAGCTAAAGGTAAAAAATTATATGACAAACGCCACGATATAGCTAAAAAAGACCAAAAAAGAGAAGCAGAAAAAGATTTTAAACTAAAACTACAAGCCTAATTTTAGTTATATAATAAAAAAGTTCAATTGTTTTTTCAATTGAACTTTTTTATTATATAACTGTATTTATTTTATATTATAATTTTGGTATAAAATTATAATAATATTCTAAAGGAGCATCATTTAAACAAGCTTCTATTATTTGTCTGCCTAAAGGATTTAAATCATTAGTGCAATATTTTTTTAATTCTTTTTTAAAGAAGTCTGTAAGCATTTTTGCTCCAACATCATATGCTTTATCACCTACTTCTGGCTGTTTGTTAACTTTTAAAAAGCCTTGAGGTATACGCATACCATCTATTTTTATACTTTCTGGTATATATCCTAAAATAGGACATCTAGCTTCTTCTAACACTTCTCTTTTAAATTTACATCCTCCACGTCTAGATAAATATTCTCTTGTTGCCCATTGAGCTCCAAAGCCTACTTTATAAGCTCCAATATATTGATTTGGTATTAATATATAGCGTGTAGATAATGTATTTAAAATTTGGTCTAAAAGCAAGTTAGCTTGGTCAACCATTTTACCTGTTGCAAATGGCCAATAAGACCCTACACCTTCGCTTTTCATTCCACCACCATTATCTACAATAGATGGGTTAGCAAACCCTCTAGGAGAAACTAAACGCCATAACCAAGCAAGAGAAGGTGGTAAAACGTGTAACATACCTATTATACCATAATTAGGGTTTTCTTTTGTTGTAGGAGGCGTCCTAACACCAAAACTTCTTATATCTACCTCCATAGCTTCGTTTATAACATTTGATTTTGCTTTTCTAGGTATTATAATACGAGGGTTTGGACAAGGTACACCTGGTTTATCTTCAGTATGTTCCCATATAAGACAAGTAGAGTTTGCTACACCTTGTATGTTAAAAAATACAAGTGGCTCTGACGGGTGCATACATATTTTTTCTGTTTCTGGTTCTGTACCATATCTGTTTATATGGTCTACTCTTAAAAACCAACCATATTCAGCATCTGCCACTACTAGCTTATTGCTACCATTTTGTATAGATGGGTGAGCTAAAGCCATATCATCTGTTACTGGGTTAAGCTCACAAGTATCAGCTAATCTAACTAAAGTTTCTTCTCCTGTTATAATGTTTGTTCCTAAAAGTAAACGTCCATCTTTTTTTCTATGAAAAGGCTCTGTCATTTCGCTTTTGCCACCACCAGATGCACCTTCGTGCATAATAGTTAAAGTAAGCTCATAAGGTGTAGTTATTTTTACAGTAGATGCGTGTAATGTGTTCCAGCCTTCTTTTTCTCCAAGGTTTAAAAGTATGCTATACACACCTTTTTTAGCACTAGGCCCTGGATATAAATTATAAGAAAATACTTCGTGTATATTCTCTAATCTGTTATGAACAACTATTTGTTTTCCTTCATATAGCATATGTCTAAATGGAGGAGCTACATATATTATAGCTTTTGGGCTAAATCCTTCTCTTATCTCACTTGCTGGTATAAACCCTTGTAAATCTGCAAGACCTGCTCCAAAAAAGGCAGAATTAGCCGGCATAATAGCCAATGCTTCATATCCTATTTTTAGCTCATCATTACCTGCAAAAAAAGGCAACAATAAAAGCTCTTCTTGTTGTTTTAACCAATCAAAAGTAGCTTTTCTGTCATTATCAAAAGACTTATTAAATCTTTCTTTATATTTTGGCTTATCTGTTGGTAAATTGTCCGCAATAACCATACTGTTAGGGTCACGTCTTCTAAGGCTTACATCTTCAAAATTTACAGCTATACCATTTTTGCATCTTACAACAGTTGCTTCTTTAATGTTTTCTCCATTTACATTATATATAACATCAAAAGTGTCGTTTTCTTCGCCACCAAGTGCTAAATTTAAAAGCTCAGTTTTACTATCTGGCACTATTATTTTTGCATTTGTATTTTTTAATATATCATCAACCATTTTAGGTAAAATTATTTTATCTAAAGCTAAATTATGCATAAAATCACTCCTAATATTTTAATCTATTATTATATTAACAAAAAAAAATATTTTTTGCAAGTTTAATTTTAAAATAATTCTTTTTTCATAATTTTCTGAAAATTTAACTGTATTTTATTTTTCATATAAAAGATTTAAATATAAATAATACTTGAAAATATAGATAAATTATAAATCCTTTCAAAAAAAATGAATATTAATCTTTTCAATTTTTAAATTAATATAAAAAATCTAATTTTCTTATACAAGGACTTACCTCTCTAAAAATCTAGTTTTTTATATAATCCAAATTAAACCTAAATATTATGATTATAATTTTTAAATGCAAAGTATTAAAAAGTATAAAGTCAAATTAAGGTTATTATTTATTTTGTCTTAAGTTGAAATAATTTTAAATTCTTATATTAATTATCTTTAAATATCTTTATGCTTTTAATAAAGTTCTAATGACAATATGATAATTTGTTTTAAGCTATCTAAAAATCCAAATTCTAAAGCCTTTAAAGCTTATGCTTTTAATACAGTTTTGTTTTAAAAAAGCTTATACTTTATCCAAAGCCTTAATTTTTATATAAAATATATTATAAATAATAATTATGCTAAAATTAAATAGATAGACATAATTTTATTTAATTAATTATAAATAAAATATAAAACGTAAAAAAGGACAGCTAACGGAGCTGTCCTTTTTTATAAAGAGAAGGTATTTTTTATGGGGTTTACAGTAGAACTGATTGGGGGATGTTCTTAACTGTAAATGTGAAAATATTTAAGGGTTTTCACATTTATTATTATAACATATTCAACCCAAAAGTGTTACCAAAGATTAATATTTTTTTTATATATTTTTTGTGCAATTTCAACATTTTCTCTGTTTTTTTATACTTTTAGCATTATTTTTAGCTACCATAGCTTTCCAAAAATTTCATAAGTTCTTCTTTACCTGTTATTTTTATTCCTTTTTTTATTCTGTCTTGTTCTTCTTGTGGTAAAGATTCTAATGGTATATTTGTTATTTCTTTAATATTTGTATCGTTTATATACTTCTCATAAAAAACTGCTATATATCCTTCATACTCTCCTATTATATAATGTTGTGTACTTTCTCCTTCTATAGCTTTTTGTAAAACAACTTCTCTTTCAGAAAAAGACTTTATCTGCCAATCTTTAAAATTATTTTCTAAATCCTCCCTTGTTAAATCTATTAAAAAATAAGGCGGAACATCTTCTACCACTTCTGTTATGTTATCTTCTTTAAATACATATTCATAAGTCATTTTTGTAGAAGGGGTTATTTTTGCAACTGTTATATTATCAACTTGTTTTTCTTCTTCTAAAAAATCTGTGTCAACTTGGGTTTTATATTCTATAACTTCATTTTTATCATTATTATACATATTATACCCAATAGCAATACCTATTATAGCTACTAATACAATAGTTATAAAAAATAAAGCAAAATATATCTTCTTATACATACTTTATCCTCCATCTAAAAATTATATATTTATAATTTCCAGATAAAAGATAAAAAATACATATAACAGTTTTTTTAATTTTTAATAATATTGTTTATATCATAAATCAATTATTATTTATATCATAAATCAATCAAACTGAAGATAAACTAAAATTTATAAATAAAAGCTAGATTTTAAGTGAATTTAACCCCTTCTACGAAAAAACCTTACTTTACTTATACAGTATCTCATTGTGATAATTTTATTATTGTGATGAAAAGTTATATACTTTACCTACAACCTTTCAATATTATTTATTTTATAAATCATTTTTTCTAGTTAAAAACTTTTCTAATTCTACAATTATTATAGGCATAATACATAATATCAAAACAATTAACCATTGAGTTGTATTAAGTGCAACTACTTTAAAAATATTAGCTAAAAATGGCACCATTATAACTAATACTTGCAAAATCACTCCTGCAATTAAAGAATATATTAAATACGGATTGTTAAATAAATTTATAGAAAAAATAGATTTTTCTGTTTTCATATTAAAAGCATGTATTAATTGAGATATACTAAGAGTTGCAAAAGCCATAGTGCTACCTATTATATATTCTTTAAAAACTGCTATTCCGATAGCATAAGCTAATAAAGAAAGACAACCTATCATCATTCCTTCTAAAGCTATTCTGCTCCATCTAGCTTTTGTAAATATACCTGTTTTAGACTTTTTGACGCTACCTTCCATTAAAAATTGGTCTGGTGGGTCTATGCCAAGGGCTATTGCTGGTAGCGAATCTGTAACAAGATTTATCCATAATAATTGAATAGCTACAAGAGGGCTTTTAAACCCTATTATTAGTGCTACTAATATTGTTATAATCTCGCCTATATTACTAGATAATAAAAAATGTACCGATTTTTTTATATTTTCATATATAGACCTGCCTTCTTTTATAGCCTCTACTATTGTAGAAAAATTATCATCTGCCAGTATAATATCTGCTGCCCCTTTAGCTACATCTGTTCCTGTTATACCCATAGCACAGCCTATATCCGCGGCTTTTAAAGCTGGTGCATCATTTACACCGTCTCCTGTCATAGCAACAATATGTCCTCTTTTCTTAAATGCTTTTACTATGCGTACTTTATGCTCTGGGCTAACTCTTGCAAAAATGTCATATTTATGTATATTTTCACAAAGTTCTTTTTCTGTAATATTATTAAGCTCTTCTCCTGTTATGGCTAGCCCTTCTTGTCTTAATATACCTATTTTTCTACCTATTGCTTTTGCTGTTTCTATATGGTCGCCTGTTATCATAACTGGCTTTATACCTGCTTTTTTACACTTCATAACTGCCTCATATGTTTCTTCTCTTGGTGGGTCTATCATACCAACCATACCTAAAAATATAAGGTCTTTTTCTACATTGGTACTTTTTATATCTATATATGTATCACTATCTTTATAGCATATAGCCAAAACTCTTAAAGCCTCTTTAGCCATTGCCATATTTTCTCTTAATATTTCTCTTTTTTTATTTTCTGTTAAAGGTTCTTTTCTACCATTTTCATAATAATAACTACATCTTTTTAAAAGTACATCTATTGCCCCTTTTGTTATTATTTTATATCCATTTTTATTTCTATGTATAGTTGTCATCATTTTTCTTTTAGAATCAAAAGGTATTTCATTTACTCTTGGTAAAGCCTCTTCTTCTTTTTGCTTGTAAACTCCATTTTGTATAGCAAGCTCCATAATAGCTATTTCTGTTGGCTCACCCATTAATTTATTTTTTAATCCTATTTCTACATTATTACAAAGAGATGCCATACTATATAACATTTGTTTGTCTTTTGTATATGTTCTTACAACTTTCATTTTATTTTGTGTTAATGTTCCTGTTTTGTCTGAGCATATAACTGTTGCCGAACCTAAAGCTTCTACGGCTGGTAACTTTCTTATTATGGCATTTCTTTTAACCATTTTTTCAACACCTATTGCCAACATAATAGTTACTATTGCTGGTAGACCTTCTGGTATGGCTGCAACTGCAAGACTAATAGATGTCATAAACATTTCAAATGGTGGTATTTTTCTAAATATACCTATAAAAAATATTCCAAAACAAATAATAAGTGCTCCTATACCTAATATTTTACCTGTTTCTTCTAATTTTTTTTGTAAGTTTGTTTGCTCATTTTCTTGGTTTATAAGCATATCTGCTATTTTGCCCATTTCTGTTTTCATACCTACGGCAGTTACAATAGCTTTTCCTTTGCCATTAATAGCTAATGTACCGCTATATACCATATTTTTTCTATCTCCAATAGAACTATTTTCTATGTTTATAGTATCGGATACTTTTTCTATAGGTATACTTTCTCCTGTCAAAGTAGCTTCTTCCACTTTTAAATTAGTACATTCTATAAGCCTAGCATCTGCCGATATATAATCTCCATTATTTATAACAATAATATCTCCTACAACAAGGCTTGTACTATCTATTTTTTGTAAAATACCATCTCTTATAACAGTTGCCTTTGGAGATGACATTTTTTTTAATGCCTCTAATGCTTTTTCGGCTTTATTTTCTTGCATAAATCCTAAAATTGCATTTATAAAAACTATTAAAATTATTATTATAGCATCTAAAAAATCTTTTTCTCCTTGCAAAAAGCTAATAAAAAAAGAGATAAATCCTGCTATTAAAAGTATTATAACCATAAAATCATTAAACTGTTCAAAAAACTTAACTATATTATTTTTTTTATTACTATCTTTTATTATATTTTCTCCGTTTTGCCTAAGCCTATTTGTAGCTTCTTTGCTAGTAAGCCCTGTTTGTATGTTTGTCTTTAATTGTTTTTCTGTATCTTTAATATTTATAGAATAATAATTCATTTGTTCACCTCTTAAAATTTTATTTATACATTATATTAGCTTGTCCTAATTTATATGCAATTGTTTTTAAATTTTATTAACCTTTTTTATTATAAAAACATATATTAAAATAAGATTTTATTGTAGGAGGTATAAAATGATTATACAACTACTAGTGTTAGCATTAGCTCTTAGCATAGATGCTCTTGGTATAGGCTTATCTTATGGGGTTAGAAAAATAGATTTTAAGCTATCATCTTTAGCTATTATATCTTTTATAGCTCTTTTCTTTTCTACTATTTCTATATTTTTTGGAAATATTCTAGCCTCCATTTTTTCAGAAAAAATTATATCTTTTATAAGTATTGTTATTTTAGTTATTTTGGGGCTTTTTATAATAAAAAAAGGTCTTGAAAAAGATGAAAATGAAAAAAATATAAAAATACCTATTTTAAGCGATGAAAATAAAAATATATATTCTTTTTTTATAAAATCTTTAGGTATAACAATAAATATTATAAAAACTCCTTCATATTGCGACCTAGATAACTCCTTAAAGATAGACCCTAAAGAAGCCTTTTATCTTGGCATAGCTCTATCTTTAGACTGTATGTGTGCAAGTATAGCTATATCGTCATTTAAGACATATACATTTTTGTTTCCTATTTTTATTGTTATATTCCAATTAACATTTTTATTAGTAGGTGTATTTTTTGGTAAAAAAACAAAATTAAACTTTTTAGATGAAACAAAAATTTCTGTAATATCTGGGCTTATTTTAATAATAATTGGTTTTTTAAGACTAGTTTTTTATAGCTAATATTTAAAAAATATTGCATAGTTAGTTAATTAATGTTAAAATTTTTATTATTATCTTTTATATATAATAAAAATATATTAATTGAGGTGAACTATGAAAGGTTATATATATAGCTTTTTAGGCAATTTATATCTTATTAAATATGACACAAAACGCGCTATACATTGTTTTGAAAAAGCTCTAAACTATAATACTAAAAATGTATTATCCATATACAATTATGGGCTTATTCTTTTACAAAATGGTGATTTTAATAAATCATTAGACCTCTTTTTAAAAGCAGAGAAACTTAATAATGAAAAAGCTAAAAAAAAATCTATTATACCATCTTCTGCCAATAGAACAGCACTTTTGGAAAAAAACATACCTCTTGCTATAGCTAGTAGCTATTGGCGTTTAAATCAACTTGATAAAGCTATATCAATATTAGAAGATTTAAGAAAAAAATATGACTATGTTAGCCCTAATACACTTACAACTCTTGGATACTTTTATCTTTTAGTAAAAGATTATGAAAAAGCTAAAGAGCTTTCTCAATTAGCTATTGATGATGATGCAAATTTTTATTCGGCTTGGGATAATATGGGTCAAATATATTTAGAGCTACAAGATTTAGATAATGCTAAAAAGAACTTTTTAAAGGCAATAGAAATTAATTCTAAATCTGTTGAAAGCCTTTATTATTTAGGAGTAATAAGTGAACTAGAAGGTAATAAAGATGTTGCTTTAGATTATTTTAAAAAAGCACTAGATTGTAATATTACTTTTTTTAATACTGTTTCAAAAGAAAGTATAGAAGAAAAAATTAAAAATATAAAATAAAAATATATAAAATTAAAATAAGGCTTAAATATAAAATATTTAAAGCTTTATTTTTTATATACTAAGATATATTTTAAGCTATAAGATTAAATATTTAATTTTATATATTATTTTTAAATGAAAAGTATTTAAATAATCATAATAAAAAGCTATATTTTTAGATACTTTAGCCCTTATATAGTAAAATAGGATTTTTCAAAAGATATGCTAATTGTAATAATATCATTATTATTATGAAAGAATATAAGCTTTACTAAATAATTCAAATTTTTTAATCTATACATAAAATTTTAAAATAAAACTTTTCTTTTTATATTTCATAACAAATAATAAGTTAATTAAATAATATTTTATAACTTTATCTAAGCTATTTTCTAATCATTACCAATTAAGTAAAATTTTTCATTAATTTATATATTTTTTACTAAAATATCTTTAGTATATAAATTTTATTATAATATTAAAAATAGTATATTTTTAACCTACGATAGTTTTTTTCAAATTTATTTTATTTTGGTTAAATATACTATCTTTTTTATTATTTTTTTGAAATTTCTATTTATCTACTTCAATATTTATTATAAATACATATTTTATTAATTTTAGTATTACTACAACTATTATAAAAACCTCTATATGTAAAAAAGCTATGTAGCTTTTGCTACATAGCTTAAAATACAGGGCTAGTAGGATTCGAACCTACGAATGCAGGGATCAAAACCCTGTGCCTTACCGCTTGGCGATAACCCTTTATAAGCGCGAGACGGGATTCGAACCCGCGACCCTCGCCTTGGCAAGGCGATGCTCTACCACTGAGCCACTCGCGCATAAATATATGCTTTTTTTATATGATAGCTATGTAGCTTTTGCTACATAGCTTAAAATACAGGGCTAGTAGGATTCGAACCTACGAATGCAGGGATCAAAACCCTGTGCCTTACCGCTTGGCGATAACCCTTCATAAGCGCGAGACGGGATTCGAACCCGCGACCCTCGCCTTGGCAAGGCGATGCTCTACCACTGAGCCACTCGCGCACTATGCAGTCGGGGGGACTCGAACCCCCAAGGTCTAGGACCACTAGATCCTTAGTCTAGCGCGTATGCCAATTCCGCCACGACTGCAAGTTAAATACGTTTAATACTTAACAACTCTGTCATCAATTATACTCCATAAATAAAAAAAAGTCAATACTTTTTTTATTATTTTATTGTTTTTTATTTTAAAATATTAATTAATTTATTATTTAATATAATATTTCGTCTAAAATTTCAATAATTATTTGAATTTTATATTATTTAAAAATATTAGTCTGTTATAAATATAAAAATTAATATACTTTTCAATATTATATTTTAATAAAAAATAGTATTAAATAATTGACAAATAGTAAATATATATGTATAATTATTTTAACTGTATTATATGCCGTTGTGGCGGAATGGTAGACGCACTAGACTCAAAATCTGGCGAGTTTTCTCGTGTGGGTTCGAGTCCCACCAACGGTATAAAATTTATTATATACTTTATATATAATAATCTTAACAACTCAATTAAATAAAAATTACACTAAAAGGATATGTTAATATAAAACATATCCTTTTAGCTTATAACATAGTTTAAAATACTTTAAAATTTATAAATAGTCTTAATTTTATTAATTATACTACTATATCTACTAATATTCCTTGCTCTATTATCTTAAAAGATTTATTTTTATCATAATCACCACTATAATTAAAATAATATGAAAAATCTTTAAAATCCATATGGTTTGACATAGGTTCTTCCATAAAGTCACACATTTTTTCATATAAATTATGGTAAAATGATTTTATTTTGTCATTATCTATACTCATTATATTTTTATTTTCATCATTATTTACATTTAAAAATCCAGTTTTAGACATATTTATACCCATATCATTTAGTATATCTATATTATTATTAACTATGTCTTTAGTAGAGTTTAACATATTTTTAAAACTACTGCTATTCTCTGCATTTTCCTCTAAAAATCCTATAAATCTATTATATGTAGATGTAAATTTTTCAAAATTTTCTTCTAATGTTTCAGAAGGCAAGTTATAATGCATCTTTTCATATATATTGTTAGATATATTTTTTAAGCTATTAAAATTAGACGATAGCTCAAACATATACGATTTAACATTGTCATTTAAAGATTTATTAAGGAAATATGAAATTTCTGAATTTTTATATTTTGATACTTGTTTATTATATTTTTTATCTGGAGAAATTTTTCGCTCTCTGCTTTTCTTTTTATCTAATACAAAAGGCTTGTAGCTATTGTAATAGTGTAATGTAGCTATCATAATCTTCTCCCCTTCTCTAGCTAACTACTCTTCATCTTCCTCATCATCATAGTCGTCATAATCATATTCTTCTTCGTCTTCAAAAAGCTCTTCGTTAAATATGTCAAAAAATGCATCTTCTACTTTTGCAAATTCTTCTTCAGTTTCTATGTTTAAAAGTTCAAAATCTTCTTCACTATGCTCTAAATATTGATATAATAATACTTTGTCATCACCAACTGGTAAAAGCGCTATATATTCTTTGTCTTCTACTTCAAATATTGATAATACACTACATTTTAATTCTTCATCATTTTCTAAAATTACTTTAAGATATTGTTCTTCGTGGTCGTGTCCGTGTCCTCCACAACACCCTTCGTGATGATGCTCTCCTCCACAGCAGTTATGTTCTTTTTCGCTCATAAAAAAGCCTCCTTTGTAATGTTTTAATTTATAATATTGCTATTTTTATACATTTAATAATACAATATGATTATACCATACAATATATTATATTGCTATACTTATTTTAAATTAAAAACTTCATTTTCTACTTCTTTTTTTATATCTTCTTCATTATCTATATTAGGCATATTTTCTAAAGAAGTAAATCCAAAATGTTTTAAAAAATAATTTGTTGTACCAAAAAGTATTGGCTTTCCTATGGTATCTAGCCTTCCTTTTTCTTCTATCAATTCATATTTTATAAGACTATTTATAGCATGTTCACAGCTTACACCTCGTATATACTCTATTTGTGCCCTTGTTATTGGTTGTTTGTATGCTATTATAGCCAATGTTTCTAACAATGTTTGGGATATAGTTCTTTTTTGTGGTATGTTATAAATATTTTTTATGTGAGAAAAATAATCTGGATTAGTGCACATTTGATAGCTATTATCTATCTTTATTATTTTTATACCTCTTTTTTCTTCTTCATACTTAAACATTAGTTTTTCTATAATAATTTTAGTTTGTTCTTCTGTATTTTCTATAGCATAAGCAATATTTTTTAAAGGTACAGGTTCACCTTTTGCAAATAATATAGCTTCTATTATTCCTTCTATATTTTTTATGCCCATTTATATTTCCCCTTGTGTTATAATTATCTCATCAAAAATATTTTTTTGTATTACTTTTATATCTTTTGTTTTTATAAGCTCTAAAACAGCTAAAAAAGTAACAACTACTTCAACTTTAGATGAACTTTCTTCAAATATTTTATTAAAACTTATTTTTTTGTTTAATTTTATTAAATCTTTCAAATAAACTATCTTATCATTTATGTTATAAATGGCTTTTGTTACAGATTTAAACCCACTTCTTATCTTGTCTGTTTTTAATTCTTTTCTTTTCAAAGCCTCTTCAAAAGCATTATATAAATCTTTTAATGTAACACCTTCTAAAATTTCTTCAACAGTCGGTTCAATTTTTATTTTTATACTATTTATAGCCTCTATATCTGCATTTTTAAATAAAACTTTTTCAGTAAAAACCTCTGTGTTATAAAGTTTTTCTGCTATCATCTTATATTTTTTATATTCAATAAGCTTTTGTACAAGCTCTTCTCTTGGGTCAATTTCTTCGTTTGTTTGTTCATCTTTTTCTTTTGGTAAAAGCATTTTAGATTTTATCTCTAATAATGTTGTAGCCATTACTATAAACTGGCTCATTTCTTCCATATCTGTTATATTTTTATTTTTTATACAATAAAGATAATCATCTGTCAGTTTAGATATAGGTATATCATAAATATCTATTTTATTTTTATCTATAAGTTTTAAAAGTAAATCTAAAGGTCCTTCAAAATCTTCTAGCTTTATTTGTAACAAAGACATTTTATATTATCCCTAATAATAAATTTGATAAAATAGCTATAAAATTTAATATACTAAATGTTAAAATATCTAAAACTTTTTGTAACAACCCTGATAATAATAAAAATATAATTAATATTTGAAATAATTTTTCATATTGTGTTAACATAACAGCTTTGTTAGAAGGCAAAATATGTTGAAATAATTTTTGTCCCAAAAGAGGATATATAGGTAAAATATTAAAAACTGAAAAGTTTATAAAAAATAAAGTCAAGCTATTAAAAAATATTAAAACAAAATTACTATTACTTAACCCTATTTTTTTTGATAAAAAACTAAATATTGTGTAGCTAAAAAAACTAAATATTATTGCAACTATAAGAGGCATAATATTTACTAATATATTTCCTTTTTTTCTATTTTTATAATACATAGTAGAAGTATCTACTGGTGCCGTCCACCCATAATTAAAAAAAACAAATAAAATAAATCCTAATATTTCAAAATGCTTTTTGGGATTTAACGACACTTTTCCTATATTTTTTATAGCTATATCGCCTAACTTGTAAGAAGTATATGCTTTTGTAAAGCCTGTTATGGTCATAACTACAATTACAGCTAAAGAAATAGCTAAATAATATAAAATAACATCCATTTTTTCACCCCATTAGTTTTGTATTCGTTTAAAAAGTTTTTCTATTTCATATTTAGTCATTTTTATAATAGTAGGCCTACCGTGAGGACAACTAAAAGGATTTTCTAAATTTAACAATTGTTCTATAAGAGCTTTAGCCTCTACAAAGCTAAGTCTATCATTAGCTTTTACGGCTTTTTTACAACTCATAGATATTATTTTTTCTATTTTCATATCATATACATTTGATATGTTTTTATCTACAAGCATATCTAATAATTCTGTAAAAAACTTTGGCTCTACTGGAGATTTAAATATAAAAGGAACTTGCCTTATAGCATAGTCGTTTGCCCCAAATTCTTCAATATCAAATCCAAATTTTAAAAATAAATCTATATTATTTTCTATTGTAGCTTTTTCTAAAGATGATGCTTTTATAACAATAGGTTCTATAAGCCTTTGGCTATTAATAGTTTCTTCTTTAAACTTTTTGCTAAGCTCTTCATATATCACTCTTTCGTGAGCTGAATGTTGGTCTATAATAAATACTTCTTCGCCTTGTTCTACAATCCAATAAGTGCTAAAAATTTGACCTACTATTTTATAATTATTAAAAAAGCTATGTTTTTTAGTAATAGTTTCTTTCTTTTTCAATATTGTTTCATTTTCAATTAAAGAAATATCTTCTTTTTCTTTTTTTATACCTTTTATTTCATCATCTTTATATATTTTTTTATTATCATCTTGTTTTTTTGTATATACCATATCTACAATAGTATTTTTAGGTAAATTAATTTCATCTTCTGCTTCTTCATTTACCATAAGTATATTGTTATTATTTTTAATACTTATTGTTATATCATCTTCCTCATCTTCTATTAATAAATCTTCTAAATTTTTTTGTATTTCTACATTAAAAGGTATAGTATTAGCTACATTAGAAAATATTTTTTCCTCTTCAATTTCAATATTAGGTATTAAAACTTCTTTTTTTAATGTTTTTTCTACTGAATCACATAAAAAATTATATATAAAATTTTCATCTTCAAAACGCACTTCTAACTTTGTAGGGTGTACATTAACATCAACTGTATTTTCTGGAACAGTCATATTTATAATAAATACTGGAAATTTTCCAACCATTAATTTTCCATTATATCCTTCTTCTATACCAGATTGAACAACAGAGCTTTTTATATATCTACCATTTATAAAAAAGTTTTCATAAGAACGGTTACCTCTAGCTAATTCTGGTATACCTATAAGCCCCTCTATACTAAATCCATTTTTACTAGATTTTATAGGTATAAGCTTTTTACATATTTCTTTTCCGTATATACAAAAAACTGTATTTGTTAAATCGTTATCTCCATATGTTCTGATAACTTCAACACCGTTATTTATATAAGTAAAAGCTATGTTAGGGTGTGCCAAAGCTAATCTATTTACTATTTCAGATATATATCCACCTTCTACCGAATCTTTTTTTAAAAATTTTCTTCTAGCTGGTGTGTTAAAAAATATATTTTTTACAATAAAAGTTGTACCTTTTAAAGATGCCACTTCTTCTTCAGTAATTATTTCTCCACCTTCTATTGTTATTTTATTTCCTATGTTGCTATCTCCAGTGTTTGATATCATCTCTACCATAGATATAGATGCTATACTAGCTAGTGCTTCACCTCTAAACCCAAGGGTTAAAATACTATCTAAATCATCTAATTTTTCAATTTTACTTGTAGCGTGTCTTAAAAATGCTGTTTTTATTTGGCTTTTTTCTATACCTATACCATCATCTTGTATTTTTATAAAAGAAGTACCACCATTTTTTATCTCTATTATAATATTTTTACTTTGAGCATCTATAGAATTTTCTACAAGTTCTTTAACAATAGAGGCAGGACGCTCTATTACCTCGCCTGCCGCTATTTTATTAATAAGATTATTTTCTAAAAGTTTTATTTTTTTGTTCAATAGGCATACCTCATTTCTTATAGATTTTTTAGCTTGCTTTTTATTTCAAAAAGTTTTTGCCAAGCCTCTCTAGGAGATATGTTGTCTATATCAATCTCTCTAAACTCTTTTTCTAGCTCATCTACAAAAAGTATAGTTCTTTTAGCAGATGCATTATACATAAAATCATTTGAAGATTTATCCTCTTCTACTCTATCTAAATTTTGTATGCTTACATTAGCTACTTTTGTAGCATCACATTCATTAAGAATATTCAATATTTCATTAGCTCTGTCTATCACTCGGCTAGGAATTCCTGCTAGTTTTGCAACATGTATACCATAGCTACCAGTTGCTCCACCTTTTATAATTTTTCTAAGAAAAACTATATCATCACCATTATCTTTTATTTCTACGCAATAGTTGTTTACACCTTCTATTTTGCCTTCTAATTCTGTTAGCTCGTGATAATGTGTTGCAAAAAGTGTTCTTGCTTTTATTCTTTCGGCAATATGT
The DNA here is from genome assembly GCF_940677205.1 of [Clostridium] colinum. NCBI lineage: Bacteria > Bacillati > Bacillota > Clostridia > Lachnospirales > Lachnospiraceae > Tyzzerella > [Clostridium] colinum. Next base: position 1,888,757 of record NZ_OW712331.1, read on the forward strand.
TCTAAAACAGACCACGCTATGCTAAGTCCATCAAACGTACTTGTCCCTCGTCCTATTTCGTCTAATATTAATAAGCTATTATCCGTTGCATTGTTAATAATATTAGCCACTTCTGTCATCTCTACCATAAATGTACTTTGACCTGTTGCTAAATCATCACTTGCTCCAACACGTGTAAATATTCTATCTACAATAGATATTGTTGCTTCATCACAAGGTACAAAGCTTCCTATTTGAGCCATCAAAACAATAAGTGCAACTTGCCTCATATATGTAGATTTACCTGCCATATTAGGCCCTGTAATAATAGATAATCTATTTTCTTCTTTGTCTAATATAGTATCATTAGGTATAAAGCTATCTTCTGTTAAAAGCTCTACAACAGGGTGTCTGCCAAGAGATATATTTATAACTCCATTTTGGGTATCTGTTATGTTTGGTTTTGTATAATTATTCTTTGTTGCAACTTCTGCAAAAGATATTAATACATCTATTTTAGCAATAATATTTGCAACTTTTTGTATACGACTTATATTATCAGATAAATTGTTTCTTACGTTACAAAATTCTTCATACTCTACCTCAACTAATTTTTCGTCTGCTCCTAATATAGCTTCTTCTATTTTTTTAAGTTCCTCTGTTATAAATCTTTCACAATTAGCTAATGTTTGTTTTCTAATATAATTTTCTGGCACTAAGTATAAATAAGAATTAGTAACTTCTATATAATAACCAAAAACTTTATTAAATCTAATTTTTATATTTTTTATACCTGTTTTTTCTCGTTCTTTTTCTTCTAGCTCCAAAAGCCAACTTGTACCTTTGCTTTTAGCTTGTCTAAAATTATCTATCTGTTCGTTAACTCCATCTTTTATCATATCGCCTTCTCTAATGCTAAATGGAGGTTCTTCTTTTATATAATTATCTATTATAGTATATAAATCTTCTAATGTATCAAAATCTTCACATATATTTTTTATTAATGGTGTATCTGCTTTTAATAAAACTTGTTTTATATCAGGTAAACTTTTAAAACTATTTTTAAGCACTATCAAATCTCTAGCATTTGCCGTTTGATAAGACACTTTGCTAATAAGCCTTTCCATATCTTTTATTTTTGAAAGATATTCGGCTATGTCTGTTTTGTCTAATGGATTATTTTTTATATATTCTACGGCTAAAAGCCTATTTTCTATATCTGTTTTATCTATTAGTGGTTGTTCTATCCACTTTCTAATAAGCCTTGCTCCCATAGGAGTTTTGGTTTTGTCTAACACCCATAATAAAGACCCTTTTTTCCCTTTTTCTCTTATAGTTTGTGTAAGTTCTAAATTTTTTCTTGAAGATATATCTAAAAACATATATTTATTAGTTGTATATTTTTTTACTTTAGATATATGAGAAAGATTATTTTTTTGTGTGTCTAAAAGATACCTCATTAATGCTCCACTAACACTTATTAATATAGGCTCTTCTTCTATACCAAATCCATTAAGATTTAATACATTAAAATGTTTTAAAAGACTATCTTTAGCATTGTCTACTTGAAAATAAAAATCTAAATAAGTATATGTCCTAATGTTAAATATTTTTTCTATTTCTGATGATAAAGTAAAATTACTATTGCATATAATCTCCGATGGATTATATTTTGCTATTTCATCTATAACTTTATTTTTTTCGCTAAGACTAAAATCTATAGTTAAAAACTCACCAGTAGAAACATCACATACAGAAAGCCCAATAGCTGCCTTATTTTCAAATATACACATAATGTAATTATTTTTAGATTCTTCTAGAACATTAGTATCTATAACAGTTCCAGCTGTAACTACTCTTACAACATCTCTTTTTACAACCTTCCCGGTCATATTTTTCGGGTCTTCTATTTGTTCACATATAGCAACTTTGTAGCCCTTTTCTACAAGCTTTGCTATATACCCATCTGCCGAATGAAAAGGAACTCCACACATATCTACTTTTAAAGCTTCCCCATCTTTTTTCCCACAACTTTTTTTAGTAAGCACTATGTCTAGCTCTGCAACAGTTGTAACTGCATCTTCAAAAAATAATTCATAAAAATCACCAAGTCTAAAGAATAAAAGACAATCTTTATAATTTTCTTTTATCTCTAAATATTGATTCATCATAGGTGTATACTCTGTCATAAAAGCCTCCTAAAAATTAGTGGCAACCAGTGCAACCGCCACAACCCCCACTACAACAACCACCTTGTTCTTCGCTTTCACCTGTAAGGGTTGCATTAAATATATCCATTACGCTAGCTACCATTTGGTTAAACTCACCTTCTGCTTTAAATAACTCTGTTATTATACTATTTTTTTTCATCTCTGCAACAAGGTTATTAAGCTCTTGTTTAGCATTTTCAAATTCTTCTCCGCTTTCTCCTCTTTGCATTTTCATTTGAAAATCTCTAGTTTTATTACCGTATTCTTGTAGCATGCCAACGGCTTCATCATCACCTTCAAAAATATATTTTGCCTCTTGATATTTTTTACCTTGATTAGTTTCTAATAAATTTTTTGCAAGTTCTCTTGCTTGTTCAAAAAGATTATTCATATTTTTTCCCTCCTAAAATTATATAACTTCACCTATTAGATAAAATGTTTTACAATCTACTACTTTAACATCAATAATATTTCCTATAAGTCTTTCTCCACCGCTAAAATGTATAAGGCTATTATCTTCTAATCTACCTTTTATAGTTTTAGTTTCTTCATCATATTCTTCGGCCAACACTTTATAAGTATTGCCAACTTTTTGCTTATTAATATCTAATATAATAGGGTTTAATGTATCTAAAACTTTATTAAAGCCTTCTTTAATTATTTTTTCATCTACTTGATTTTCCATTTTAGCCGCTGGTGTTCCTGTTCTTTTAGAATATATAAATGTAAAAGCTCCGCTAAATCTTACTTTTTTAATTACATCTATAGTATCTTCTACTTGTTCTAAAGTCTCTCCAGGAAATCCTACAATAATGTCTGTAGTAATAGCAATATCTGGTATTTCTTTTTTAATTTTTTCTATAAGACCTAAATAATGCTCTTTAGTATAATTACGGTTCATTTTTTTAAGTATTTCATTGTTACCAGCTTGGAAAGGTAAATGTATATGGTTACATACTTTTTCACAGTCTCTCATAGCATAAATAAGCTCATCTGATAAATCTTTTGGGTGGCTTGTCATAAATCTAATACGTTCTAATCCATCTATTTCATTTACTTTTCTTAAAAGCCCTGCAAAATCTATATTCTCTTCAAGTCCTTTTCCATAAGAATTAACATTTTGTCCAAGTAATGTAATTTCCACCACACCGTCTTCTACAAGCTCTCTTATTTCTTTTATAATGTCTTCACTTTTACGGCTTCTTTCTCTTCCTCGTACATATGGTACTATACAATAAGAACAAAAATTGTTACAACCAAACATAATATTTACGCTAGCCTTAAATTTATATTTTCTTATGCTAGGTAAATCTTCCACTATATCTTTATGTTCTTTCCATATATCAAATACTGGTTGGTTTATTTCAAAGTTTGTGTATAATAGCTGTGGAAATTTGTATAAATTAAACGTACCAAAAACTAAATCTACATGTTTATATGTTTTTTGTATAGTTTCTATAACAATATCTTGTTGCATCATACAACCACACAAAGCTATTTTAAGCTCTTTATTTTCTTCTTTAGCCTTTTTAAGATAACCTAAATTACCATATACTTTATTTTCTGCATTTTCTCTAACACAACAAGTATTGTATATAATAAAATCAGCATCTTTTTCGTCTTTAGCATCTATGTATCCCATATCTTTAAGCATACCGTCTAACTTTTCACTATCTCTAGCGTTCATTTGACAGCCAAAGGTAGATATAATCATTTTCTTTTTTCTACCATTTATTTTTTCAAAATCTTCATTTATTTTCTTTATTTTTTCTATATATTGCTTTTGTAATAAAAGTTCTTCTTCAGATACTTTTATGTCTTCTCTTTTTCCCAAGTTTTTTACCTCCGTAATATTAGTGTATTAACATAATACATTTTATAATAAAACCTGCTTATTATCAAATAATATTTGTTAAATACATTTTTAATTTTACTCTAAAAAAGTTTTTTTGTAAATGATTATTATTTTTTTGTTTTTATAAAAAAATATTATACTTAATGTATTAAGATAACTTATACTATAAAAGATAAATTTATACTATTTTATGACTTTATCTTAAAATTGAAGAAAAAATATTTTATACTAATTTTTTTATTTTTATACAAGGCATAAAAATTCTACTAGGACTTTAGCCCTTGTGTAAAGAAATCAAATTTTTTCATATAGTAACTCGTTATAATAATTTTAGGTTATTTATCAAAATTAGTGATAAATTTTTTAAATTTATAAATATAACTAAATCATAATTTAATTTATAAGTATCTAAGTATTTTATTTATATATTTATTATAAAAACATATATACAATTTATAATTTTTAGTAGTAATTTTCTATTTTTTATTTGTAAAATATTTTAATTGTTTATATTTTTTCTATCACTAAAAACAGTAAACAACCTAATTTTTTATTATTACGACGAAAGGGCGTAGACAAAGTCTACACCCTGAAGACATAATCATATTATTTTATGACTTTGTCTTTTATATAAAATAATAATCAATAAAACTTAAATGATATATGTTATATTGTTAAATTTTAATTATTTAACGTCAATTAAAATATCGTATAATTTAGACATAATAGTAACCATTTCTGCTCTAGTAACTGGAGTATTAGGGTTTAACTTTCCATTATTACCAGATATAATACCCGCATTAACTAATATAGCAACACTTTCATTTGCATAAGCAGAAACTTTGTTTGCATCGCTAAATTTATTTAATACACTAACATCTGTATTAACATTTGAATTTAAACTTTTTAAAACTTGAGCTATCATAACCATAGTGTCTTGTCTAGATATAATTTGTTCTGGATTAAATATTCCATTAGACCCACTAACAATACCGTAAGTAGATGCAGTACCTACATAAGGTGCATAATAAGCTAAAGGATTAACATCTGTAAATTTATTATTATTCTCTGGTGTTAAACCTAAAAGATTAACAATCATAATAGTAGCATCTGCTCTTTTTGTATTACCATTAGGATTAAATTTACCATTATCTCCATTTATAATACCAGCAGTAGATAATTTATCAATATGAGCCTTTGCCCAATGATTATCTTTAACATCTGTAAAGTCTTTAGCTTTACCTTCTGTTTTAGGTAATTTTATAGTATCTACACTAATTTTTTTATTTGGTTTATTTTCTTGGTTTATTTCTGTATTATCAGTTTTATTTTTTACACCTATATTTGCACTACTACTATTAAATTGCATACCTTTTACACTATTTTTCTCAGAGCTAACAGTTTGTGAACCATTGCTAGTAACAAGATTTACTTTATCTGAGCTTGAATTTTTAATAGCATCTATAACATTATCTTTGCTAATATTATTAGTTTCAACTTTATTAATTGTTGTAACTTCGTCAAAAATATTAGGTTTAACTTCAATTTTTTCAGTAGTATCTTTACCTAAATTAACTTCAATAACATTTGTAGATGCAAAAGCTTTATCAGATATTTTAGTCACTTTAGGTAAATTAACTATTCTTAAATTGCTAGCCCCTTCAAATGCATTTACACCTACTGTTTTAACATTTTTAAAATTTGCAGTTATAATGTTTTTATTACCTTTAAAAGCATTATCTGCAATAGTTATTACATTATTTGTATGTCCTTCTAAATCCTTATCTGTTAAATTAGTAATAGGTGTTCCAACACCAATTTGAGTTAATTTATAGTTACTGCCATTTAAAGTGATTACACCATTTTTAAAGTTACTATCATCAACCATTTTAGATTTTAAATTTGTATTTGTAGGCTCAAATCCTGTTAAAGCAACTTCTTTTTTCTTTTTATCTAACATTTCAAATTTATATGTCCCAACATTTGTAGTAGATACAATATTTTCTTCTGCCTTATCTACTAATACGGTAGGAGCTCCAAAATCACCTGTTAATTTATCTTCAAGAGCTTTTCTATCTTTTTCAGAAGTACCAGCCGGTAATATAACTGTTACTACTAAGCTAAAAGCATCTTTTTCTATATTATCTATATATTCTGGTTTATACGCTGGTAATTTTATAGTAACTGGTTCTATATTACCTATGTCAAAGGCTCTACTTCCTATACTTGTAATCTCTGGAAGAACTACTTCTTTTGGTATAGTAGCTTGAGCAAATACTTTATCTTCTATACGAGTTAAACCTTCTTTAAACTTAAGATTTTTAATAGTTGAACCATAAAAAAATCCATCACCCATTATAGTAGTACCATTATGAGTAAGATTTTCTATAATACTCTCTGCAAACGCAGTATCTATAGATTCGAAATCTTCGAAATCTTCAAAATCTCCTAAATCATCTTCTAAACCTAATTCAAGATCTTCATCTTCGTTAATTTCGAAGTCATTTTTTATGCTAATATCTTTAACATTAGATAAATCTAAATTTTTAATAGTAGTATATTTAAAAGAATGGTTTTGTCCTGTAAACTCATCTGGTAAATTTAAAGTACCTATTTCTGAAAATTTTGTTTCAGAACTAAAAATTTCACCATTAAATGCATCTGTTGCAAATGTATTTGCATTTATATTTAAAACACCTATTTTAGAATTAAAAAAAGCTCCATTAGCACCTTTATAGTCTTTAGGTAATGTTAAAATTCCTATTTTAGTATTAATAAAAGGTGTGGATGGAATATCTGGTCCATCATCATCTTCTTCTTTTTCATATTCTGGATTAACCTCAAGTACTTTACATTTGCTTAAATCCAACTCTCCTATATTAGTATAATTAAACTCCATATCATCTATAATAGCATTATCACCTAATACTAATTTACCTTTTACTGTGATACCTTTATATTCATCTGTAAAATAAGTACCTCTAAAAGCTCCATTAATTTCTTTAGCTTTTTTTAGTAATAAATCACCATTTATTGTTGCTCCACGAAAAGTAAATAAATTTAATTTCGAAACCTCTGGTAATATTAAATTTCCATTTATTGTACTTCCCCAAAATGCATTTTTACCTATTTCAGTAACTTTTGGAAATATTAAATAATCTTCAATTGTAATGTCTCTAAATGCATTTGCACCTATCTTCGTTACTTTTTTAAATTTTGAAAATGAATATATTAAATATTGATCAACTGCTATAGCATTTTCTTGTTCTGGGTCTTTGTCTTTATCTATTTTATAGTAGCGTAAAACACCTTCATTACCATAATTGTTATCACTATCATTACCAATTTGTGTAATAGGAACTTTTACTTCTTTTTGTCCATTATCTTGTACTGAATCACTTATTGAACTCGCTTCACTATTTTTTTCAGATGTTTTTATAACTAAATTTCCTTCTTTATCAATATTAGCCATAAAAGGTAACTTATCATTATCCTTCTTTTCTATTTCATCATTTAAATTTGAATTATTTGAAACTATTCCTATAAAAATAGCTTCAAACTCACTTTCATTATTTTCACTAATTTCTACTGGCTGAGCATCTTCTTTATTTTTAGGTTTTACAAACTTAAATAATAATCTATCTACTGTAACAGCATAACTATATTCAGTTAATTTTATACTCTCTGGATTTTTAATGTCAATATACTCATAATAATCTTCTTCATATCCATCATCATATGTATCTTCTGCCTTAACAATATTAAGACTAATTCCTCCAACAGTAGCTATACTTATTGTAGCTAAATTAACCGTCATACCAATAGCCATAGCTTTTATAGCTTTGCTTGATATATTTTTTTTCATCTAAAAATCCCTCCATAAAAAATAAAAATTAATTATAAAAATAAAAGAAAAAATATATTAATTTACAATTTAATATATTTATCCTTAAAATATTTCATAAATCATTAAAATTACAATTATATAATATATATATAATTATATTTTGTCAATACATAAACTACTATTAATTCATTGTCAAAATATGTTATTTTTAAATAATAATATATAAAATTTTTTTATAATTATTTAAATTAAATAAACTATATACACTTTTAAATTGCTTATTATATTTTTTCACAAATATTTGAAAATAATTTTCACAAAAATAATTAAAATTTATACTTATTTTTATTATTTTAATAAAATTTTATTTATTTTTAACTTTGCATAAAAAATAATATAATTAAAAGGCTATAGACAAAGTCTATAACCTAAAATATATTGTTATTCAATTATTTAGTATTAATTAAAATATCATATAATTTTGACATAATAGTAGCCATTTCTGCTCTAGTAATATTATCTGTAGGGTTTAATTTACCATTATTACCTGATATAATACCAGAATTAAGTAATATAGCCACGCTTTCATTTGCATAACTAGAAATTTTATTTATATCACTAAATTTATTTAATACACTAGTATCCGTATTAATATTTAAATCTAAACCTTTTAATATTTGAGCTATCATAACCATAGTATCTTGTCTAGATATAGCTTGTTCTGGATTAAACATACCATTAGCTCCATTAACTACTTTATAAGTAGATGCTGTGCCTACATAAGGTGCATAATATGCAGAAGAATCAACATCTATAAATTTATTATTAGTTTCTGGTTGTAAACCTAAAAGTTTAATAAGCATTACTGTAACATCTGCTCGCTTTGTTTTAGAATCTGGATTAAATTCTCCATTATTTCCATTTATAATACCAGCTTTAGATAACTTGTCAATATATGGTTTTGCCCAATGTTTATCAGAAATATCTAAAAATACTTTAGATTCATCTGATAATATAGGTAATTTTATATCACTAATAGATAGATTTTTATCTTCTCCAACTTTTTGACTATTTTGTGTATTAATAGCTTTATCATTAGTGTTTGTAATTTTATCACTTGTAATGCCTATATTAGCACCTGTTCCATGTGTAAATGAGTTTCCTAATATACTATTTGGATTTGCTCCTGTGCTATTATTAATTTCATTAACAATTTCTTTATTATTATTAACTTCTAAAATAATATTATTAGATTTAGATTTAGATAATGCTGTTTTTACAACATTTTTACTTTCTTTGTTAGTTTTTATTTCCTTAATAGTTGAAACACCTAAAAAAGCACTACTAGGTATATTTACTTTTGTAGATAACTTACTACCTAAATCAACTTTAATAATATTTGTATTAGAAAAAGCATTTTCTCCAACATTTGTTACAACAGGAAGGTTTATCTCATTTATAGTTTTATTATCTTTAAAAACATTATCTGAAATAGTTGTTACATAAGATGTGTTATTTTTTAAAGCTTCATTTGTAATTTCTAATAAAGGTTTATCATTTCCAATTTTTGTTAAATTATATGTATTACCATTATAAGTTAATTTTCCATTAATAAAAGAAGTATTATCATCTACATTTCTTGCAAATCTAGACTTATTTGATGGTGTAAAATCTATTAGTGTAATTTCATTATATTTTACTCCACTTTCAAATGTATAAGTACCTACATTGTTTGTAACAACTACAGTATCGGCAATAAAATTAATATTTTTATTATTTAATTTATTTTTTAAGTTTTTAATATCTTCATTACTTGTACCAATAGGTAAAAGTAATGTAACTTTTTTTCCATTTTGTCCACCAAAAGCATTAGCATCTATTGTTGCAAGATTATCTTTTGAATATTTTGTTAATCTAATAGTAGCTTCGTTAGTCAAATCAAATGCATTTGCTCCAATAGTTGTTGCATCTACTATTAAAGTATTTTCAAATGTACTTCCTTTAAAAGTATTAGCTGGTATGTTATTAACACCTGCTAAAATAATATCTCTAATTTTAGAATTTGCAACTGCACCAGTTGTTCCATCTTTTATTGTAGGAATAGTAGTATTGCTTAAATTTAAAGTACCATTAATAGTTGAATTCTCTAAAATCTTATTATCATCACTTACCTCTAAATTAGCACTTGATAAATCTAAACTACCGTTAATAATAGAATCTTTAAAAGCATTCTTCATTATTGTGTCATTAGAAAAATCTAAGTCACCATTAATATTAGAACCTTTAAAAGCTCCTTCTTTTAACTCTTTAATATTTTTAAAAGTATCATTTGTTACATTAATATTAGCTTCGCTAAATGCAAATGAACTAATCTTATTAGTTTTAGAATCAAGGTTTAAGTCTTTTATAGTTGCTTTTTCAAAAGTCTTTTCACTTAACTCATTTGGTGTTGTTAAAGGTATCTTAGTTAAATCTAACTTTCCAACTTTAATTCCCGCTAAAGAAGATTTATCTAAAGTAGTAGTCGATGGTAATTTTAATTCGCCGTTAACAATAGTAGGGTTTAATCCTTCTGGTATATCATCAACACTATTACCTAACCCATATTGACTTAGATTATCTACACCATCACCAGAAAATTTAGACAAATCTAAATTACCATTAACTATTAAATTTTTAAAAACATTATTAGCTTGATTATAATCAGTAATGTTTATTCTTAAATCAATAATTAAATCTTTACCAATATTAGCACCTTTTAAAATTTCATTACCTACAATATTATTTTTTGCATTTGAGCTAATATTAAAACTTCCTTTTATCTTAGCATTTTCAAAAACATAATTCCCTAATGTAAGTTGAGAAGAAGCATCTCTAGAAGTAAGTAAATTTTTACTTGGTTCATTAATAGTTACATTTAGGTTACCCATTATAGTTGCTCCTTTAAAAGCAGAATCTTCTATATGACTAACAGCTGGTAAAGAAAAATCTCCTTTTATTGTAACATTTCTTAATGCATCCTCTTTAATTTCTGTAACTAAAGTAGAAGCATTTGTTAAAACATCACCATCAACAAAATTTATTTTTTTACCTGGTTCATTATTAGCTATTTCAACCACATCAAAAGTATAGCATTTATTAGTACAAACTGTTAACTTACCATCAACTAATCTACCTGCAAAAGGATATTCAGAACTTTTTGTTTTTGCACCCCAAGATCCTACACTAGATATTTTCCCAACTAAAGTTGCTGTATTTTTATTATTCTTAGAATTAACCTTAAATAATAATCCAGAATTAACAACAATATAGTCACCTTCCTGTACTCCAACTCTTGTATTATCTATTGAACCAGGAGCTACTGCATCTAAATTTGAAGCATAAGCCTTTACAACTGTTTTATCTATAGCACCGCTTATAGCTAAAGAACTACCTATACCAATGGCTATACCCATAGCCATAGCTTTGATAGCTTTTTTTGAAATATTTTTTTTCATATTAAAATCCTCCATTAAATATGAATATTAACTTCAGTTAATATTTAATAATTGTAACTAAAACATATAGTATGTAATTAAGTTTATAATTATATATTACATATATATCCATAGTTTGTCAAATAATATATTTTAGAATCAGTCTAAATAAAAAATACCTATTTGTAATTTTTAATCATCCTATTTAATTTTATAAAATATTTTTATCATTGATATTTTTTTATATCAATAATAATGATAATTAACCTCTAAAAAATAAAAAACTACTCTTAACTTATTAATTTACTTTCTGATATAAATCAAAACCACCCGTTTAACGGGTGGTTTGCTCAAGCCCTATAAGGGCTTTTTTATTGTTATAAGCCTCTAAAGAGGCACTGAATGGTCTGACAATTACACTACTATTTCTTGGCTGCCACTAAAAGTGGCTATTTTTTTGCCTACTTACTCTGGATACCCATAAATGGGTCTATATATTCTTTTAAACTTATTTGGTCATTTGCTATATCTTCTTCTAATTGATTTTTTATGTATTCTTTTATTGCATTTTGATTTCTACCTACTGTATCTACATAATATCCTCTACACCAAAAATTCCTATTCCCATATTTATAATTTAAGTTTGCATGCCTATCAAATATCATTAAGCTACTTTTACTTTTTAAATATCCCATAAATTGTGATACACTTAAATGTGATATTTCTACTAACATATGTATATGGTCTTTACAAGCTTCTGCCTCTATTATTTTAACCCCTTTCCTTTCACACAGCATTCTTAATATTTTCCCTATATCTGCTTTTATCTTTCCATATATTTCTTATCTCCTATATTTTGGTGCAAATACTATATGATATTTACATCTCCATTTAGAATATGATAAACTATTTATGTCTTTCATGACAAAACCTCCTATTATTTTATTTTTGCTTGCCAGACCAATTATATTCTATCATAGGAGGTTTTTACTTTTCTATAAGAGTTTTTACCTACCACCAGCTATGCTGGTGGTTTAATCAATCCTATTCGGCGACAATAAAATTTAGGACTATCTTTAAAATGATAGCCCTAAATTATTATTCTACTATTTCCAATTATTTTAAAGTAACTTTAGCTCCAACTTCTTCAAGTTTAGCTTTGCAGTTGTCTGCATCATCTTTAGAAACGCCTTCTTTAACGATTTTAGGAGCACCGTCAACGATTTCTTTAGCTTCTTTAAGACCAAGACCAGTTAATTCTCTAACAACTTTGATGATTTTAACTTTAGCATCACCAGGAACTTCAGTTAATTCTACATCAAATTCTGATTTTTCTTCAGCAGCAGCACCGCCACCAGCAGCAGCTACTACAACACCAGCAGAAGCAGATACTCCAAATTTTTCTTCACAAGCTTTAACTAATTCGTTAAGTTCTAAAACAGAAAGCTCTTCAATAGCAGCCATAAATTCTTCAATTGTTAATTTAGCCATTTTATTTTCCTCCATAAATATAAATTTTATTATTTTTTAATTAATTATAATTAAGGTATGATTTTAATCTTAAAACTAAAAAATATAATATTTTAGTTTATAAAATTGTTATAAATACCTATTTCAATATACATATCTTAAGATTAAGCTGTTTCTTTTTGTTCAGCAATAGCTTTAACCACACGAGCAAATGCTCCAATAGGACCTTGTATACTGCCAAGAAGTCTTGAAAGAAGAACTTCTCTTGATGGAATATCTGCGATAATTTCCATACCTTTTGTGTCATAGTAAGTACCTTCAATAACACCTGCTTTAAACTCTAAAGCTTTAGCTTCTTGTCTAAATTTATTTAAGATACCAGCAGCAACTGTTGGGGCACCATAGCAAATAGCTAATGTGCTAGGACCTTCTAAATGTTGGCCTAAGCTTTCAAACTCTGTACCTTCAATAGCAAATCTCATCATAGTATTTTTGTAAACTTTATAGTCTACACCAGCTTCTCTTAAAGTTTTTCTAAGTTTAGTGTCTTGCTCAACAGTAAGACCACGAGCATCAACTAAAACTGCAGAAGTAGCTTTAGAAAGCTTTTCTTTAATTTCATTAACTATGACTTGTTTTTGTTCTACTTTAGCCATTTTTTTACCTCCTATAATATTTTTAAGGCAAAAGCCTAAGTAGCCGTATAAAATTAAACACAAAAAACCCTGCAAAGACAGCAAGGATAAAATCTTCGATTATAATTCCTCGGTAGGTTGCAAAAGCATTACGTAAAAACACCTACTGTCTACGGCACTTATTACATAATAATATATTTTTAACATTATGTCAAGATAAATATTTAATTTATAAACTATAACTATTAATATTCTTATTTTACTTTAACAACTGTTTAGGGTTTATTAACTTGACTTATATGTATATATATGTTAAAATTTTATTTAAGTTTGCTGGCATAGCTCAGCAGGTAGAGCACTTCATTGGTAATGAAGAGGTTCGGCGGTTCAAATCCGCTTGTCAGCTTTATTTATATAATTTTTTCATAGAAAGGAATATAATATGAGTACAGGTGATATATTAATTATTATTACACTAATAGTTGGCGTTATATTAGGTATATTGGTTTGGGTTAATAGAAAAGCTATGAAAAAAATGGGCGACCATCAAGATATGATAAATCGCTCAAAACAAACAACCACTATTTTTGTTATAGATAAGAAAAAAAGTAAAATAACAGACGTTAATATGCCTAAAATGGTTACAGAACAAATGCCTAAAATATATAAATTTTTAAAGCTTTATTTTGTTCAAGCAAAAATAGGTCCTCAAATTTTAACTTTAATATGTGATAAAAAAGTATTTAACGCTATAACTGTAAAAAAGAATGTAAAAGTTGAGCTTGCTGGTATATACATAGTAAATGTTGTTGGTATGAAAACAGATAAAGAGCTTAAAGAAATAAAAAAAGCTAAAAAAGCTAAAGAAAAAGAAGAGAAAAAAAATAATTCTAAATAAAAACTATATAATACATACTAAAAATAAAGTACAAAATAGTTTTCAATTTATATTTTTAAATGCTTTATATTATGTAAAAATCTAATAGGGCTAAAGCCCTTAAAAATATTGATTTTTACATAATATACTCATCGTAATCACAAATTATTATAATCAAAACCACCCGTTAAACGGGTGGTTTGCTCAAGCCCTATAAGGGCTTTTTTTGTTGTAAGCCTCTAAAGAGGCACTGAATGGTCTGATAATTACACTACTATTTCTTGGCTGCCACTAAAAGTGGCTATTTTTTTGCCTACTTACTCTGGCTACCCATAAATGGGTCTATATATTCTTTTAAACTTATTTGGTCATTTAATATATCTTCTTGTAACTGATTTCTTATATATTCTTCTATTACTTTTTTATTTCTTCCTACTGTATCTACATAATATCCTCTACACCAAAAATGTCTATTTCCATATTTATACTTTAAGTTTGCGTGCCTATCAAATATCATTAAGCTACTTTTACTTTTTAAATATCTCATAAATTGTTAGACACTTAAATGAGGTAGTATTACTAACATATGTATATGGTCTTTACAAGCTTCTGCCTCTATTATTTTAACTCCTTTCCTTTCACACAGCATTCTTAATATTTTCCCTATATCTGCTTTTATCTTTCCATATATTTCTTGTCTCCTATATTTTGGTGCAAATACTATATGATATTTGCATCTCCATTTAGAATGTGATAAACTATTTATGTCTTTCATGACAAAACCTCCTATTATTTTATTTTTGGTTCCCAGACCAATTATATTCTATCATAGGAGGTTTTTACTTTTCTATAAGAGTTTTTACCTACCACCAGCATAGCTGGTGGTTTAATCAAGCCTATTCGGCGACAACAAAAAGGGTGTAGACAAAGTCTACACCCTAAACTATATGATAAATATTTATCATATAGTTTTTTTATTTAAATTTATTATCAAATTTTCCCCAGTATAAAACTTTAATATATTATATTTAAGATGCATAATATATTTTTTTATTATTAACATTTACGGTTGATTTGCTCCTTAATGCTTTTGCAACTCTTAAAATACCATAGCCTATAAAAATAACTGAATATAAAGCTATCTCAAGTGTTTTTTCAGATGCTTTTGTTCCAAATAAAACCATAGTATGAATATATATAAGGGCAAAAAATGGGTATGCCATTCTTTGTATATTTTTCCATGTATGATATTTCATCTTTTTCCTTACATTTTGAAAAGAAGTAATCATTAAAGGAAGCATCATACAAATCATTATTACACTAATAATAGCAGCAATAAAATATTTTAATTTCATATCTTGTGGATGTGTAAATAAAGTTATAAAATGTTTTTTACCTGTAAATCCATAAACAAAATTATGACTTAAAGTAATAATACAAGCTATTATAGAAATTTCTCCACGAATTTTATACAATTTTTTAGTTATAGCCCATTTTGAATTTAATATTCCAGTATACATAACTATAATAAATAAAGCAGTAGAAAATGCTCCTCGTTTAAAAGGATTTACAATATAATGTGTAAACCATTCTGGAAATACTTCCTTTAATTTAAACTGATAGTAAATACCAATAGCAATTACTAAAATTACAGATAATGAATAAAAGAATTTTGGATATTTTTTTATTTGATTACCTAAACCTAAAACGAAAAGTAAAGCTAATACAAGTGAAAGAACTGGATACATATTTACCTCCTTAACCAAATCTTATAATTTTAAATTTAATTGCGACTTATTTAGCAAAAATTATAAACTTAAACTAAAATTATAATAATTACTAAAAATTATTTTTGTTTTTAACATAATTATAAATTAACTTAATAGCAACTTTTGTTAGAATTTGCTAACAGAAGTATAATATCACAAATGTATATATATGTCAACAATTTTCTACAACTGTATTTTATTTTGCAAAAAATAATTAATAATTTAATATTAAAATTAAAAGTCTTTCCTAAATATAATTATAATTATATAAATAAAAAATAATAAATTTTAAAAAATTTTTTTATTTTGTGGAACAAAAAAAATAAAACATCCGTTTAAGAAATTATAAATCAAAATATAAATTATTATAAATATAAGGAGAAGATTTTTATGAAAAAAAATATTAAAAAAATTATACCTATGATAGCTATTGCTACATTAATGACAACAACTGTTTTTGCTAATAATGAACCTAATTTACAAAAACAAACTTTAGAGCAAAATAATACTAAAGAAAATGAAATATATATTAATGGTGAATTATTAGAAAATTATAGTGTATTAAAAGAAAACGATAAAAATTTAATACCTGTTAGAGCAGTATTTGAAAAACTTGGATATAATGTAGAATACGATACAAATACTAAAACTATAAATATGACAAAAGCACCACACTTTATTACATTTTCTACAACAAAAGATGCTTATACATTTTCAAGAATGGCTCCACAACCTTTAGGTCAAGCACCTATTGTAAAAAATGGTGTTACTTATGTTCCAATAGAACTATTTAATTTAATTGGTATAGAAATAGAATTAACAACTAATAATACATTATTTATTGGAGAAAAACCTAACAATACAGAGCAAAGAAAAAAACAAATTATTATTAAAGATATAAATGAAGAAAATAATACTATTACAATACAAGACCCACAAAAAGGAGAAGTTGTATTAAATATAAAAGATGTAAAAATTGAATATAAATCTGATGATAAAAACCTTATGATAGGTCAAGCATTAGAAGTAGAATATGGTGATATTATGTCTGCTAGCCAACCTCCTATTAATACACCAAAAAGTGTAAAAGTTGTGGATAAAATTTCCTACGGTGAAGTATTAAATGTGGAAAAAGATGACGATAACAATACAAAAGTACTATTTAAAGACGAAGAAAAAGGTGAAATTATTTTAAATATAGCACCAGATTTTAAAGTAGAATATACAACAAAAGATACAAGCCTTAAAAAAGGCCAATCATTAGAAGTAGTTTTAGGCAAAGCTATGACTATGAGCATACCTCCTATGACAACACCAAAAATGGTAAAAGTTGTAGAAAATGTAGACACAGATAATACACAAAATCAAACTATAAATGGTATAGCTACTATTAAAAATGTAGATAAAGAAAATAAAACTATTTTAGTAACAGATGAAAAAATGGGCGATGTAGTTTTAAATTTAAATGATGATGTAAAAATTGAATATAAAAATGGTCAAGATTTACACGCTTATAACTGGTTAAAAGAAGGACAAAAATTAGAAATAGAATATAGCCCTATTATGACAAGAAGCCTTCCACCAATTAACAATCCTATTAAAATTACAGTTTTAAACTAATTATAAATATAAAATAAAGACTTTTAAAGTGTATCTTAAATATTTTAGGTTTAAGATACATTTTATTAGTCTTTTTTATTAGCTACTATTAGCACTTTATGTTATTTTATATATTGACAAAATAGTTGGTTTATTACATACTAATTATATTATAAATATATAAATTAAGGTGATAAAATGAAAAAAACATTAGCTATTATAGGTGGTGGTGCTGTTGGTCTTTCATCTGCTATACACGCTCACAATTTATCAAAAGATAATATAAACATAATAATACTTGAAAAAATGGATAGAGTTGGCAAAAAAATATTAGCAACTGGTAATGGCCGCTGTAACTTTACAAATATTAATACAACATATAAAAATTTTTATGGTAAAGATAAACTTTTTACTAAATATTTTTTAGAACAGTTTTCACCTCAAGACACAATAGAGTTTTTTTATAGCTTAGGTGTTTTACACACAGTTTTAGAAAATGGAAAAGTTTATCCATATAGCGAACAAGCTTCTAGCATATTAGATGCTCTTAGAAATAAAATAGACAGTTTAAATATACCTATAAAAACAGAATTTGATGTAAAAGCAATAAATAAAAAAAAATCACAGTTTAAAATAGTATCTACAAAAAATGAAACTATTTTAGCAGATAAAATAATATTAGCAACAGGTGGAGTTGCTAGTCCAAACTTAGGTTCAAACGGCAGTGGCATAAAAATATTAAAATCTTTAGGTCATAGTTGTACAAGCCTTACGCCAGCTTTGGTACAGCTAAAAACTCCTCCAGAAAAAGTAAAATCATTAAAAGGTATAAAAATAACAGGTAATTTAAAAATGTATAATAATACTACATTTTTAAAAGAAGAATTTGGAGAGATACTTTTTACAGACTATGGTATATCTGGGCCACCTGTTTTTCAACTTTCCACCTTGTTTGCAAGATATAATAATTTAATAGCATATATAGATTTTATGCCAAATTTTTCACAAGAAAAAGTTTTTAAAATATTAAAAGATAGAAAAAATATATTAAGTTATACCAATATGGAAAATTACTTTAATGGTCTTTTAAACAAACGTTTAGGAAATATTATTGCTAAAAATAGTGGTATAGAAAAGTTATCTTTTTTAGTAAAAAATTTAACAGATGATATGCTTAAAAATATGGCTTATTTAATAAAAAACTATAAACTTCCAATTTTAGATACTAACGGGTTTAATAATGCTCAAGTAACTGCCGGAGGTATTAACACTGATGAATTTAACAATAAAACTTTAGAATCTAAAATAATAAAAGGATTATATTGTGCCGGTGAAATATTAGATGTTGTTGGAGATTGTGGTGGATTTAATCTCCAATGGGCTTGGTCCTCTTCCTATGTTTGTACAAAGGCTTGCGTAGAAGATATTAATTAGAAAGGAAAAAAAATGATAAGAATTTCAAACATAAAATATCCTTTAGAAAAAGAAATAACAGAAAATGAACTAAAGGCTATTATTTGTAAAATTTTAAAATCAAATATTAATGATATATTAAATATAAAAATCTCTAAAAAATCTATTGATGCAAGAGAAAAACGTGGTGGTTTTTATGTCCTCTCTTTAGATATTGATATAAAAGATGAAAAAAAATATTTAAAAATAAAAGATGTTTCAAAAGTTGAACCTTTTACATATACTATACCTAAAAAACAGTGTAAAAAAAGCCCTGTTGTTATCGGTTTCGGTCCTGCTGGACTTATGGCAAGTTTAATACTTGCTCGTAGTGGGCTTAAACCTATTATTATTGAACGTGGTAAAAGTGTTTATGAACGTAAAAAAGATATAGATAATTTTTGGCAAAGTGGCAATTTAAATGAAAACTCTAACGTACAGTTTGGAGAAGGTGGCGCTGGCACATTTTCTGACGGTAAGCTTACAACTGGTATAAAAGATTATAGATGTAGAGTTTTGCTAGAAGAATTTGTTAAGGCTTCTGCTCCAGAAGAAATATTATATAGGGCAAAGCCTCATATAGGTACCGATAAGCTTATAACTATGGTTAAAAATATAAGAGAAGAAATAATTTCTCTTGGTGGATTAGTTTTATTTGAACATAAAATGATAAATTTATTATCTAAAGATAATACTATAACTGGTGTTACTGTTGAAAATATTAAAACTGGAGAAACTTTTAATATTAACAGTGATAATGTTATATTGGCAATAGGACACAGCGCTAGAGATACTTTTGAGCTTATAAACAATAAAAATCACCCTATTGAAAAAAAACCTTTTGCCGTTGGTGTCCGTGTAGAACATAGTCAAGAATTTATAAATAACGCACAATATGGCAAATTTGCTTGTTATTTACCACCGGCCGATTATAAACTTGCGGTAAGGCTACCTAACAATAGAGGCGCTTATACTTTTTGTATGTGTCCTGGAGGGTATGTTGTAAATGCCTCTTCTGAAAAAAATAGGCTTGTTACCAATGGTATGAGCTATTTTGATCGTAGTGGAAAAAATGCAAATAGTGCTTTATTAATTGAAGTATATCCTGAAGATTTAGATAATAATAATATATTATCTGGTGTAGATTTTCAACGAGAGCTTGAACAAAAAGCTTTTATAGCTGGTGGTGGTAACTACTTTGCACCTGTTCAAAAGATAGGTGATATTTTAAAAGAAGTAGCCTCTACTTCTATAGGCAACATACAACCGACATTTAAACCAGGGGTTACTCCGTCAGATTTTAAACAAATTTTCCCTGACTTTATATATCAATCTATTAGACTTGGGCTTATAGAAATGGATAAAAAAATAAAAGGATTTGCAGATGAAAATGGTCTTTTGACTGCAATAGAAAGTAGAAGCTCTTCACCTATTAGAATTATTAGGGATAAACAAACCTTACAATCTATAAAATATAAAGGGCTTTATCCTTGTGGTGAAGGTTGTGGATATGCTGGTGGTATTGTATCTGCTGGTGTTGATGGTATAAAATGTGCCGAGGCTATTATTAATAGTTTATAATATTACTAGCACTCTTTTAAAAAGAGTGCTAATTTTTCTTGACATTTCATATTTATAGTATTAAAATATAAATAACATTTAAATTTTAGGAGGTATAAATAATGAAAAAAGGTAACCTTTCAATAAATAGCGAAAATATTTTACCAATTATAAAAAAATGGCTTTATTCAGATTCAGATATTTTTATTAGAGAGCTAGTGTCTAACGGTTGTGATGCTATAAATAAATTAAAAAAATTATCTAATATGGGTGAGGCAAAGCTTAAAGATGATGAAAAATTTAGCGTTAGAGTAGTGCTTGATAAAGAAAATAGCACTATCCAGATTATAGACAATGGTATTGGTATGACTACCGATGAAATAGAAGAATATATCACACAAATAGCTTTTTCTGGTGCTAGTGATTTTGTTAATAAATATAAAGACCAGCTAGAAGACGGCGGAGATATTATAGGACATTTTGGTCTTGGATTTTATTCTGCATTTATGGTGGCAGATAAAGTTATGATAGATACTCTTTCATATAAAGAAGATGCTAAGCCTGCCAAATGGATTTGTGATGGTGGTATAGAGTATGAAATAGGCGAAAGTGATAGAGCAGAGCGTGGGACAACTATTACACTTTTTGTAGGAGAAGAAGGTAAAGATTTTTTAAATCCATTTAAACTTCGTGAAATTTTAAATAAATATTGTTATTTTATGCCTATTGAAATTTTCTTTAAAGATTTAGAGGCAATGAAAAAAGAAGCCGAACAAGAAAACGAAAATGACACAATAGATGAAAATGATATAAAAGAGCTTTTACCTATTAACAAAACTAATCCTTTATGGTTAAAACAACCTAACGAATGTAGCGACGAAGAATATAAAGAATTTTATCATCAAGTATTTTCAGATTTTAACGAACCTTTATTTTGGATACATTTAAATATGGACTACCCTTTCAAACTTAAAGGTATTTTATATTTTCCAAAATTAAAACACGAATTAGACTCTATTGAAGGTCAAGTTAAACTTTATAATAATCAAGTATTTATTGCCGATAATTTAAAAGAAGTTATACCTGAATTTTTACTACTTTTAAAAGGTACATTAGACTGTCCAGATTTACCTCTTAACGTAAGCCGTAGCTTTTTACAAAATGACGGTTACGTTACAAAAATGAGTAAATATATTACTAAAAAAGTTGCTGATAAATTAAATAGCTTATTTAAAAAACAACGTGAACAATTTGAAGGATTTTGGGACGATATAAGCCAATTTATTAAATATGGTTGTCTTAGAGAAAAAGATTTTTATGAAAAGGTAAAAGATAGTTTATTATTTAAAACTATTAATAATAAATATGTAACTTTAAACGAATATTTAGAACAAAATAAACAACATCACGAAAACAAAGTATTTTATGTTACAGATGAAAACCAACAAGCTCAATATATAAAAATGTTTAAAGATAACAATATGGACGCCGTTATTTTAAACACTAAACTAGATAATCCTTATATGTCTACTTTAGAAATGTATAATCAAGGTATTAGCTTTGTTAGAATAGATAGTGATTTATCTGATACATTAAAAGATAACTCTAAAGAAGAAGATAAAGAAATTAACGATTCTTTAGAAACACTATTTAAAAATACTTTACAAAAAGGTGATAACTTAAAGATTAAAGTAGAAAGTCTTAAAGCTACTGATATATCTGGTGTTATACAAATTAGCGAACAAGCTAGAAGAATGGAAGAAATGGCTAAAATGTATGGTATGAATATGCCTTTTGGTGCTATGCCTTCTGAAGAAACATTAGTTTTAAATAGCAATAATAACGTTGTTAAACTTCTTCTTAAAATTAAAGATGATGAAACTAAAAAAGATAAAACTAATTTAATATGCAATCAAATATATGATTTAGCTACAATGAGCCACAAACATCTTGATATGAATTCTATGACTAGCTTTATAGAACGTAGTAATAAAATATTAGAGATGCTTTTAAATAATAATATATAATAAGGGTGTAGACTTTGTCTACAGTCTGATATAATAACTACAAGGTTAAAGACTTTTGTCTTTAGCCTTAATTATTTTTTATAAATTGTTGAATAAATTGTTATATTCTGTTAAACTAAGATAAAAATAAATTATAATAAAGAAAGACTTTATAAAATGAACCAAAAACAATTTTTAAGAAATAGCTATATGAATATACGTTCTAATTTTCCTAATACCTATATTAATTCTATAAGCCAAGCTATATCTAATAATTTTTTTAATTTATCTATATATAAACAAGCTAAAAATATTTTTATATATTTAAGCCTAGAAAAAGAAATAAACACACAGTATATAATAAATCAAGCTAAAAAAGATAATAAAAATATATATTGTCCGGTTATAACTTCAAAAAATACTATGATTTTTAAAAAATATAATGAAAAAAATCTTATAAAAAATAAATTTAACATTTTAGAACCTTTATATGAAAAAGAAAAAATTAGTGATAATACAACAATTATTATTGTTCCAACTATTATATATAATAAAAATAAATATCGTATAGGATATGGAGGAGGATATTATGATTATTTTTTAAAAAATAACATATGTTTAGCCTCTGTTGGCATTTGCTTTGAAAGTTTTATATGTGATTTTAATCCTGATTATTATGATGAAAAAGTAGATATTATAATTACTGAAAAAAATGTATACTAAAGAAAGGAAAAATATGAGTTTTAAAAAAATATCTAAAATTCCCACTAAAGAAGAAATATTTGATTTATTACCTTTAGATAAAAATTTAAAAAATATAAAATTACAAAATGATAAAGAAATAAAAAATATATTATCATCTAAATCTAATAAAATGTTAGTTATAATAGGACCTTGCTCTGCAGATAACGAAAAATCTGTTTGTGAATATTTAGATATGCTTTATAAAATAAATGAACAAGTAAAAGAAAAACTTTTTATAGTACCTAGAATATATACCAGTAAACCTAGAACAACTGGTGATGGCTATAAAGGTATGATACACCAACATAATATTAATAGTAGCCCAAGTATGAAAGATGGAATAATAGCTATAAGAAAATTAGATATAAAAATAATAAAAAATTATGGTTTTCCCATTGCCGATGAAATGTTATATACTTTTTCATATCCATTTTTTGAAGACTTATTAAGCTATGTAGCTATTGGAGCTAGAAGTGTAGAAAATCAACAACATAGAATTATGGCAAGTGGTATAGACTGTGCCATTGGTATGAAAAACCCTATAAATGGTGATATATCAACTATGTTTAATGCTATATATACCGCTCAAAAAACTCATAATTTTATTTACGATGGTTATGAGGTAAATACAACTGGTAATATATTTACACACGGTATTTTAAGAGGTAGTGTAGATTTAGACGGAAACCATTGTCCTAACTATTATTATGAAAGTCTTTTAAATATAGCTAATCTATATAATAAATCAAACTTAAAAAATAAATCTTTAATAATAGATGCTAATCATTCTAACTCTGGCAAAGTTTTTTATAAACAACCAGAAATAGTAAAAGATGTATTAAAAAGTATAAATAAAAATAATGATTTAAAAAATATTATTAAAGGGTTTATGATAGAAAGCTATATAAAAGAAGGCTCAGACTGTACTGGTAAAACATATGGAAAATCTATTACAGATCCTTGTCTAAATATAGATGATACAAAAAAACTATTGTTTAATTTAGCCGAGTATATATAAATTTATAAAAAATAACATTTTTAAAAGGCTACAGATAAATCTGTAGCCTAAATTTATAGCTTTTTGGGTGTTTTATTTATGTAACCATAAAGCAACATATGCTTTATAGCTTTATTATTTAAAACTAAAATTTATAATGTATTATTCCATTTCTTTATAAAGTTTTTCTAGGGCTTTTTTTTCTATTCTAGATACATAACTTCTGCTTATACCAAGCTTTTTAGCTATATCTCTTTGTGTAAGTTCTTCCCCATTTATAAGTCCATACCTAAGCTCTATTATAGTTTTTTCTCTCCCACTCAAAACTTTTCTTATTTTTTCATATAATACTTTGCTTTGCATTTTTAACATAACTTCTTCATCAATACTAACGCTTTCATCGGCCACTTTATCTTCTAAAGTTACTTCATTTCCGTCTTTATCTACCCCAACTGTATCTTGTAAATAAACATCTTTGTTATGTTTTTTGCTAACCCTTATATACATTAATATTTCATTTTCAATACATCTAGCTACATATGTTGCTAGTCTTATACCTTTATCATTTTTAAATGTTGTAATACCTTTTATAAGCCCTATTGTTCCAATAGATATTAAGTCTTCACTATCTTTTTGATAGTTAGTATATTTTTTTACAATGTGTGCTACTAGCCTTAAATTTCTTTCTATTAGTATATTTTTAGCTTCTATACTACCATCTTTATATTCGTTTAAATATTTTTCTTCTTCTTCTACTGTTAATGGCTTAGGAAAAGTATTCCCACCTGTTATGCAAGAAAACATAAAAAAACAATTAAAAAATGAAAAAAGCAAAAAAACACCCCCAGCAAAAGCTATTTTATATAATATGCTAAAGATGTTTGTTTTGTGCAAGTCTAAATAAAAATTTATATAATAATAAAAGTGTGGGTTCCCACACTTTTATTAAGGTAGTAGATAAAAAAGCTAATTTAGGCTAAAGCACCTAAAAATCTAACTTTTGCACAATACAAGGAACCTTGTCTTGTTATTAGAATTTTTATTCCTGTATAAATTTTTTATACAAGAAACTAAAAAATTAACCTAAAACATTATTATTGTTCCCAATTATGATATACATTTTTTACATCATCATCATTGTCTAAAAGTTCTAATAGTTTATTCATTTTTTTAATGTCTTCTTCATCTGTTAAAACTGTATATGTTTGAGGTATCATACTAACCTCTGCATCTATTATAGGTATATTAGCTTTTTCTATTGCTTCTCTAACTGCAGAAAAATCTTCTGGGCTTGTTATTATTTCATACCCTTCTTCTTCTTCGTTAAAATCTAAAGCTCCAGCATCTAATGCTATCATCATAAGCTCATCAGATTCTATATTATCTAATTTTTCAACCATAATTTGCCCTTTTTCATCAAACATAAAGCTAACGCAACCTGTTGTACCCATATTACCATTACCTTTTGTAAAAGCACTTCTAACATTAGCAGCTGTTCTATTTTTATTGTCCGTTAGTGTTTCTACTATAACAGCAACACCTTTAGGTCCATAACCTTCATATACAATAGCTTCATAGTTTACTCCATCTATATTACCTGCTGCCTTTTTTATGCTTCTTTCTATTGTATCATTTGGCATATTGTTAGATTTAGCTTTTGCTATTGCATCTCTAAGTCTAGAATTGCTTGTAGGGTCGGCACCACCTGCCTTAACTGCTACGGCAATTTCTCTACCTATAATTGTAAATATTTTACCTTTTATAGCGTCATTTTTTTCTTTTTTATGTTTTATATTAGCAAATTTAGAATGTCCTGCCATATTATCCCTCCATTTAGTCTAAAACAACTTGTCCTTCTATTAATTTTAAAAATTTTTCTCCAACTTTTTCTATATTTACGTTATTATTTGTTAAGTTTATAATATTTTTTATAAAATCATCTGCCACATCACTTTTTACATAAACACTAAATTTAACATTGTCTGTATATTCAGTATCTATAAGGATATGCCCTTTGTTAGCTATTTCATATTGTATTTTCCCTATTAAAGAATAATCTACACTTATAAAAATTTGGCTATAGCTATCCATCTCTACTATTTTTGCTGCCAAAATTCCTTCTTTTGTAGCTTTCCCATAAGCTCTTACAAGGCCTCCTGTGCCAAGCAAT
Source organism: [Clostridium] colinum (assembly GCF_940677205.1). Lineage (NCBI taxonomy): Bacteria > Bacillati > Bacillota > Clostridia > Lachnospirales > Lachnospiraceae > Tyzzerella > [Clostridium] colinum. The sequence goes on from NZ_OW712331.1 coordinate 1,915,403, forward strand.
GTCCCACCAAAATATCTAGTTATAACAACTACTGCATTTTCGATTTTTTCACCTAGTAATACATCTAATATAGGTTTTCCTGCCGTACCACTTGGTTCACCATCATCACTAAAACGCATAATAGGTATATCTCCGCCTATTATGTATGCAAAACAATTATGTCTTGCATCATAATATTGCTTTTTTATGCTAGATATAAAGTTTATTGCTTCTTCTTCTGTGGAAATAGGTAAAACATTAGCTATAAACCTTGATTTTTTCTCTATTATTTCAGCATTTCCTCTTTCATTTATTGTTTTAAAGCATTTTTTCATAACCTAATTTATAATCCCTAATATTAAATTTAATAAAGCTTTTACTAATATATTATTATTTATTAATGGTTCTGTTAAAAATCCATCTAACTGTCCTTTTAAGAAAGATAAAGGTGGAAAAACAGACAGTACTAAAACAATAATACCAACAAGCCATATTGTAAATATACCATTTAACACACCAAAACATACGCCACCTATTTTATCAAATTTACCTAACACAGGTACTTTTGATAAAAAGTTTGTTGTTCTTGATAATATACTCATTAATATACTAACTATTAAAATTACTACAAAAACTGTTATAAGGCTTATAACTATAACCCCTACAAAAGTTGAAATGTAATCTACTACATTTTTTACTCCAAACACATTATAAAAAACTTCGTTATTATTTTCTAATAATAAATCTTTAATAATATTAGGAACATTTAATGACTGTATACCAGCCACAATATCTTCTTGTGTAGTTGTAACAAACTGTCCTAATTTTAAATCATATACTACCCAATCTTTAACTTTTGTTAAAAATGTACTTTTTAATAACGCATTGTTAATTATAGGATATATTATTGCAAATATTACTATACCTAATACAAATCCTATAATATCAAATATTTCTCTAAAAAGCCCTTTGTAATATCCATTAATAATACAAGCTATAAAAATTGCTATCAAAATAAAATCTAAAATATGCATTTTTCCTCCTAAATTATAACCTACTCTTTTTTAGTTGTAGTACTAATATTTTCATCTTTTTTATTTTTAGTAGTAGTTTCTGTTTTTTTATCATTTTTTTGATTGATAGTTGTTTGTTGTAACTTTTTATCATTTTCCTTATTAATAGTTGTTTGTTCTGTAATTTTATCATTTTGTTTATTATTAGTTGTTTCTTGTGTTGTATTATTAGGGTCTATTTGTTTATCTAATAAAGTTTTATTTATCTTTACTATTTTTATTTGATTATTTGTAACAATTATAGCTTTGTTAGCATCATTATAAAAATTGACTTCTTTTATATCTTGCGTTGCTTGATAGTCCCAAATTTTCTTACCTGATGTATCTAATGCTATAAATAATCTATTTTTTTCTAAAATAGCTCCATATTGACTTACATATATGTTTGTTATTCTTTGGTTTTTTTCATAATGTTTACCTATTTCTCCACCAGATGAATTATAAAAGACAACAGTATCTTCTGGTATAAATTCTTCTGTTGTTATTATAGGTTGACCATAACATACAACATAACCTATGCCGTCTAAAAATTCAACATATTTTAGTATATTATTTAAAGGTTTTCTGTAAGTTTCTTTTATCTGTTCGTTAGCTTTAATAGAATTAGCCTTTATTATAAAAATTTCTTTATCCGATATGCTAACTAGGCTATTTTTCTCTGTAAACTTTATAATACCTACTATTTGATTTTGTTTTATAAATCCTCCAAAAACTTGGTTATCCTGTATAGAATAAAAAACTATATTAGAATCTACTGTAGCACCTGTTATTCTTATATAAGAAACAGCTAAAATGTTATTATCATCCGATATAGATAATCCAACAGGAACTCCCTCTTTATAGCCTATATCCTTTATAGAGTATATATTATCCCCTTTGTTATTGTATAATTCTATTTGATAGTTAGTATTATTTTTAAATATTATAGATAAAAATCCATTTTTATTAATTGTAAATCCTAGTATATTATTTATAGCATTCACTGTGTATAAATGTCCTTCGTTAGAATAAACTCTTGCAACTTTCCCATTAGCATCACAAATAGCAATTTTATTATATGATGTAACTATATAGGGGTTTTCAATAGAAAATTTATCTTCTAACAAAACTTCATCATTTTTTAAAATTTTTATACCAGACTTTCCATAAATATATATATACGCACCATATGTATATACTTGTTCTCCAGAGTTAATATCTATAGCCTTAAAATCTTTTTTTACAATTTGCTGTTTATTAACATTTTGTTTTGGAGTAAAATACATAGATAATATAATAGTAACTAATATAAATATTGCTACAATAATAGGTTTTTTTAAATTTTTCATAAGTATCTCCTAAAGTATACAAAGCTCTAATATAATTATAAAGCATATGCTTTATTTGTCAATACAGTTAAATAAAAACATAATAACTATAACTAATATTTCAAATAGACCTAAATACCCAAATATTGGATATACAGTTGCTACTATGTCTGAAAATCCCATTGTAGAAAATATTACTCCTAAGGCTATAATACCTATTTTTATATAAATACCCTTTATTTTAAATAGATTTTTAAATGAATCTTCTAAAGCAACTCCATTAGAAACTGCCGTTGTAAAAATTGCGGCTAAAACAGTAAAGCTATATAAATTTTTTATTATACCTTTATTTTCTATTAATGATAATATAGGAAGTTGTGCATCTTTTATGTATGTTATATTTTCTATTAAAGGTAGTAGCATAGATATGCCTATAAAAAATATAAAAATTCCTCCTAATAATCCACCAAAAACTACAACTTTTCTATTTATAACAATATTTTTTACTGCAAATAATACAGATATAGTAGTTATTGCATTATATGATGTATATATAAATGGTGATATGATTGCTTTTGTGTTATTGCTAAAAACATTTACACTTGAAAAAAACTGTAAATATATACCTATTAAAACTCCACCTAATATTAATATAGGGCATAATACTGTATTTATATTTATAATAGCCTTTTTACCAAATATAAGTGCAAAAAAAGTTATAATACAAAATATAGCTAAACTTATAGGCTCATTTATACTAAGTATATTTGATATAGTTGCCCCTCCTCCTGCCAACATAGCCGAAAATAAAACAAATAGTAAAACTGTATTAAAATATTGTATGTACTTACCTAACTTTCCAAATATATCATATAAAAACATATCATATGTTTTTGCTTTTGTATTATATATAGCTTGTAATATAGCTATAGAACATATGCTTAATAATAAACAGGCTATAAAAAAACCTACTATACCTATTTTATTAAATATAGCAAAAAAGTTTACAAGCTCTTTTCCTGTTGCAAACCCTGCACCCAATATAGTTCCTGTATATATAAGTGCTATTTTTAATATGTATTTTTTGGTCATAATATCTCCTTTAATTTTTTTTATATATAAATATATGATATATAATTAATTTTATAGCTAAAATTTCAGGTTGTAGATAAAGTCTACAAACTTTCAAAAAAATTTTGAAATACTATATGAGAAAACTAATTTATTCGCACAAGGGAAGGGTTAAAATCTCTAGAAATCTATCTTTTTATAAAATCTGATGCAAAGCCACATCTAGTAATTATAATTTTTATACACAGCATAAAAATAAAAAAATCACTCCTAAAATATTTTGTCTTCAGTCTGCAATTTTATAGTAAAAATTTATATAATAGCATATAATGTAATAAAATATTTTAAGGAGATTTTTATGATAATTTATGTAGTTAAAGAAGGAGATACTCTATCTTCTATTGCAAAAAATTATGATACAACAGCAGAATTTTTAGCTAAAGAAAATATGATAAATTTAAGTGATAACCTTGTTATAGGTCAAACTATAGTTATACCTCAAAATACAAAAAAAATAGGTACTATAGCAACTAATGGTTATTTATATACAAATATAGAAGAAGATTTGCTAAGACAAACTTTACCCTATTTAACATTTGCAACTGTATTTTCTTATGGGTTTAAAGAAAATGGAGAACTTATCCCTGCAAATGATGAAAATGTTTTAAATATTATAAAAGAATATGATACTAAGCCTATTATGCTATTATCACCTTTAAATGAGAATGGTAATTTTGATAATCAATTAGCTAGTAAAATTTTAAATGATGTAGAAATTCAAAATATATTAATATATAATATTCTTAAAACTCTTAAAGAAAAAGACTACTTTGGTCTAGATATAGATTTTGAGTTTGTTCTCCCACAAGATAGTATGTCTTTTGTATCTTTTATAAATAATGTAACTTCCAGTCTTAATAAGCAAGGCTATCCTGTTACTGTATCTTTAGCTCCAAAAACCTCTAGCACACAGAAAGGACTACTATATGAAGCTCATAATTATAGTGCAATTGGAAATATTGCAAATGCTGTATTACTTATGACATATGAATGGGGTTATACATTATCCCATACAAGATAATAGTAATTATAAGTTTTATATAAGTATAAATAAGGGAGTATAAAACTCCCCATATTAAACATTTAATTTTTCTTTTAAAGCCACTTGTAAAACTTGTGAAAAGTTTATCCCTGCTTTTTCTGCCTCTACATTAAGCCAGTAAGGTATTGTTAAATTTTTTCTAACCATTTTATTACTATGTTTTTTCTTATATTCTAAAAAATCAACATCTACAAGAGTTACTATATCATCTTCCTCTTTTTCAAATTTAGCACTATTTGGCATAGGTATTTCTTTTTTGTCTTCTTCAAAATCAATAGCCATTAAACCAATTAAATCTCTAGCCATTTCAATAGCATCTGCTAAATCTTCTCCCTGTGTACTAGCATCAAAATCTGGTACTCTTACATAGTAACCATCATCTTCTTTAGTCAAAACTATTGGATACACATATTTCATAAAATACAACTCCTTTAATTATATTATGGTAATAAACATTATTTAAAATTAAAAATATTTTTAATAAGGAAAAGTTTATAAATTTCTTTTCCTTATTATTTCTTTAGCTAATCTTTCATTAATATCTGGGTGTCTTGGTATCGGCTCAATATCTTTCCCATTTGTATAAATATCGTGGTTACCACCGTTTCTTTTTAAATACCAACCAGCCTTTTCTAACATTTTTATTAGCTCTCTTCTTTTCATTATTACCACCTCTTAATTATATTATACATATTTTACGCGTATTCGTCAATAGTTTTATACGTATTTTACACTTATTATCCATTAAATTATTTTAGTAACTTTAGTATTAGCATCATAAATAACCTTTTTGCCTAAAACCTCTGCTAACTCCGATATACTATAATAGTTTTTTCCATTATCATTGTAAGCAACTAAAAATTTATGTCCTAAAATTATATATATAAATTATAAATTTTGCATATTTATAAAAAAGAGAGTGTCTATTCACTCTCTTTTTCTTCTAAGTTATTAATTACTTCATTAACATTTCTATCAATCATTTGATTAGCAACTTCAAGCCCTTTTATTAACCATTTAGGAACAAGATGCCCCTTATCAAGCTCTACCATATTTTCTAAAATACTTCTAAATTCATTTATTATACAATGGGCAAGTATAAACCAACCAATAGACAACATTATATGTAAATTTAATCCTATTATTTGACCTATTTGTTTAAATACAATACCAAGGCCAAAGCCCATAGCTATTAAGCACCATATTAAAAACTTTTTAATAAAGCCTTTCATTGCTTGTCTTGAACTTTCTTTTTTTAAGTATCTAGCTTTCATTACTCCAGTTGTGTAGTCTATTATATTTAAGCCTAGTAAAAATATAAATAAAAACCAAAAATCACCTAAAATAGCCGATAATATACCTGTTATTGTAGATATTATATAATTTACTTTTGTTTCAAAAATATTCATACTAACACCTACTTTTTAAATATTTTATCTAAAATAGATTGTTTTAGTTTAAAAAATATACTGTTATTAGTTTCATTATATCCTGTTTCAAATCCTAAAAAATCTGCTAAGTCTCTAACTTTTACAAAGTTAAATCCACCACTATTTATAGCTTTAACAGTGACTTTTTTGTTGTTAGCTTCTACATTTATATTTTCTAGAATGTCTTCTAAATTTGTTATTTTAGTATTAGCATCATATTTAATATTTTTATTTAAAAGTTCGGCTAAGTCTCTTATTTTTATAAAGTTTTCACCTTTTTCATTTATTACAGTAAATGCTTTTGTTTTACCATTATAGCTATAATTTCTAGTTACAAACATATATTTATCAACTTCCTTCCAAGTTTTTTTGAAATTTTCGGGTGTTCCATATTTTTTAGCAAGAGTTGTTGTATTCCCATATTTAGTAAACTCTATATGTGGTTTATCGGGAAAGCCTTTCCAATTTCCGCCCCATTCAAACCCTAATTTAACTGCTATACTTCCTACCTTTGCAAACCAATTGTCTGTATCATTATATATACCTTTTCCATCATTTCTGTAAATATCAAAAGCCATACCCCAGTTATGATTACTATATGGATATTTAGCATTTGTTACTATATTACCTGGCTTTGTTCTACCTTGTGCATATAGGTCATTTTGCTCTTTTTCTGTCCTAAAAGTTTGACTAATTCCAACTATCAACCCATTTTTTTTACATTCTTCTAAAAATTTAGGTATTATAGCTTGCACTTCGGGGTGTAGTAATGTTATATCTCTACTCATAAATATCTCCTTATTTTTTGCATAAAAAAAAGCAAGTATTACTTGCCTTTAAACCAACTATATGCTATAATGAATATAAGAAAAGCTAATCTTAATTGTTAGCCTACTATTAATTGTTTTTATTCAATTAACAGCCACAGTTTTGGCGAACACAGGGCTGTTATTTTTTTGTATTTATTATCAAAATGATTAGAGTAGCAAAACTTATCATTAATGATATTGTTTCATATGTACTCATAATACCACCCCCTAACTCTTGTTAGAGTTAGTAGGCTAACAACCCTTATTAAGATTAGCTCTTTTCAATTATATATTTTTTGTTGTTATATGTCAATTATTAATCTGTTATCCCTTTAGTTACTGGATTAATAATATTATTCCATAAAGATACTAAGACAAGTCCTAAAACATAAGGATTTTTTAAAGCATTTAATACTAAATTAAATAGGCTTTCCCAAGTTGTTAAATCTTGTCCATTCATACCAAAATATGCAAGTATAGGTGTAGCAATAGCTAATAATGTATTTACCCAAAATATAGGATTTTTAAAGCGTTTTTTCCAATTAAATTTACTCATATAAATTTCTCCTTTTAATTCATCAAATTTACAAGTTCTGTATATTGTTCTAAAGTTATTCTTTTAAAATTTAAAAACAAATCAAGTCTTTTTAGCATATCTTCTTTTTCATATTTACCAGATTGAATTATTATTTTTGAACTTTCATATGTACTCATTATTAGTTACCGCCTTTCATTGAGTTTATTTCTTGTAAACAAGTTAAATAATTTAACTCATTTAAAATTTGTGCGTTTGTTTGTGCTTGTGAAGATATTTGAGTTTTAGTGTTTAATTCTTTAAAAATATCTAGCCATTTTTTTTGATGAATATCATATTTTCTATTGATTAAATTAGGGTCATAATTGTTAATCTTTATTATTCTTGAATTTTCTTCTAATTCTTCCGATAAACTACCTATTGTGTAACAAAAATTATCTTCATCTAAATATGCGTAATACATATTCAATCCTCCTTATTTAATTAAATTCGATGACTTGAACGAAATATTTAGTAGGTGTAAAGTCATTACCCCAACCATAAAGACAATTAAATCTTAATGTACTTGCATTATACAAATATGCAATTATTTCTGTATTATCATTATTTGTTGTATCATTTGACAAACAGTTGGTTAATACTAATGTTTTATTAACATCAACAGAATTAATGGTTATTGATTTAGAGTCCATATCTCTTCTATTAGAAAAACTACCGTTAAATACTTGAACTTTTTTAACGCTACTTAAATTATTTAACTTTTTTCCTAAATTACCAACTTGTGTTGATATTTCTGTTACTTTATTTTGTAAGTCTTGTGTACTAGTGTTAAGCTTCTGTAAGTTTGTTGTGTTGTTATTAATTGCACCTGGTAGCCTGTTTACTCTATCTGATATTGCATCAACTTTACTAGATACAGACTTTATATTATTTTCAATATCCATAGGGCTACTTTCGCGAGCAACATTTTCAAGGCTTGATATATTTGCTTTTTTTTCATCTAAAAGCCTTGTATTATTATTTAATACTTTAATATCTATAGAATCGTCTTCTAATGGATATTCGAGTTTATCTAAATTTGTAAATTTGTTATCACTCATTTGCTTACCTCCTATATTAATTTTTCACTTTCTCGTACCTCTTTCCAAGTTTTACTTGATATACTTTTCCAAGTTAAAGAGCTTAAATCTCCCCAAGTTCTATACTTAAAAATATAATCAACTCCTAAATGTGCTGGTTTAATATCTTCAATACTTTTTATTAAACTACCTATATCCTTAGGTTTGCCTATTTTATTAGTAAAATCTATTATTATAGTTCCGTTAAATCGTACTTTTACAAGATTGTCTGTATAAGCCTTAACAGTATCTTGTATAAGCTCTAAAGTTAGTTTACCTGCTCCTCTCCATTTAGCACTTATTATAGCTTTTCTTTCTTCAATTAACTTATCTTCTACATATTCTATATTCAATTCTTTTTCAAATATATTTAGGCCCCAAGTAGATGTATCCAAAAATATATTGCTTTTTATATCATCTATTTTTATTTCTATATTTTCTATTTCTGTTTGGCTTATTCTAGCTATATGCTTTGTAATATCATCATTTATAAATATTTTATTTATAAAATTAATAACTCTATTATTCAATAAAATCAACTCTTTCTAATGTAAAAACCTCTTCTTGATTACATTCTATATTAGATGTTTGATTATTTATTTTTAAATCTGTATAGTCAATAACACCTTCTACATCTAAAATTTTAGACCCTACAATAGCATAACTTAATACATCTTTTTTAAATGCTATTTCTTTTAAATATAAAGTTATATTTTCGATTATTCTTTTCTTTAATTGTTCTTTATCATAGTTTCTGCTAAATACAGCTTTAACTGATATAGATATAGTTTTAGGAGTGGCACTAACTACTGTACAAAATGCTCCAATAGGTGCTTGCCCTCTTCCTTCTCCTGTTATGTTAGGGTCTATATATTCTTGTACCTTTTTCACAAGATTTTCATCGGCAGGTAACCTATCATTATCTACAATAATAACTTTAACAGTAGTATGTCCATTCCAAAGTGGTATTACTTTAGCATCTCCTACACCTTCAACCTCTTTAGCCCACCTTTTATAGTGATATATGTTGCCACTTGTAGCAGGCTCTCTTAATCTTTCAAAATATCTATTTTTTAAATCTATGTCTATTTCCTCATCATAACCTCCCTCTGTTTCTGTTTCGTTATTACAAGAGTTAATACCTGCAATTGTAACAGGCATTTTTTTAATACTATTAATAGGAACATTACCTATTTTACCAGCTGTAACACATCTTATATTAACATTACCCATATCTATTATGTTTTTTTGTTCTATTGCCTCAAAACGAATAAGCCCTTCTGTTTCAAATATATCTCCAATATTAATAGTCCCATTACCTTTTACAGTAACAACACCTTGAGAATATGTAGCCTTTTTTCTTTCTATACCTGTACGTTGTGTAATAAACCTTTCAAGCTCTGTACCTGTTAAGTTATTTATATCTAACTTACTAGATACAATAGTTAAACTTTTTAAAGTATCACACATTCTAATGGATATAGCTTTTAGAATATCCCACAAAAAATATCCTTTTCTTTTTTCATAAGTATCTGGTATTCCCTGTAAAATCTCTTCTAAAATTTCATTAGATTTTTTATTAAAATTCAAGTTCTACCACCTCATTAATATTTAAAATTTCATGATTATGTAAAAAACAAGTAAAAGTTATATTTAAAAATGTATTTTCAAACTCAAATTTAAAATTATCTACATCTTTTATAAAAGGGTGGTTTAAAAGTTGTTCTGTTATCTCCCTTTTAGTTTCAGACAATATAAACCCTTTATGATAAACTTTATTTCCCATATAATTATGTATAGATAACCCAAAGTTTTCATCATCATCTATTGTATACACTTTAAAAGTATTTATTTTTGTCCTTAAAATGACTTGTATAAATTGCCTTATATTTTCTTGAAAATCACACTCTACAAATTTTCCGTCTATAATAATATGTCTTCCTTTTTGAAAGTCAAATTTAAAGCATTTACCTAAAGTAATAGGCTTACTATCTTCTATTTCCATAATATTATAATTTATTTTAGGAAACATATAATCACTCCTTTAAAGGTAAAAATTCTTTAAAATATCCAAGTATAATAAGTTCTTGATTATTTTCTGTCATAGTAACTATTACTTTTTTACCTATATCTTCTATAGTAAACTTTTGTATTAAAGAATAAAACTTGTCTTTTTGTATAGTACCATCTAATATACTAACTTTTACATAGTCTTTTTCTTCTATAACTTCAACTATTTCACCTATAACTACACCTATTTTACTAGGATTATTACGTTCTTTAAATAAATTTGCTATGTAGTTAATATCACTCATATTAAAGCCTTTCTAGTTCAATATTTGTTTTATGTATACCACTTTCAATAGTATGATTACTTGATATAATATTAAATTTACCATTAATATTTATCTCTTTATTATTAATATTTAATACTCTACCTGCTTTTATAGTTATATCTCCTAAAAGCTCTAAAGATAAGGTTTCTTTAATTTTATTTAGCTCTTTTAACCTGTTATTAGCTATATTTGTAGCTTGATTTTTATCTTTTTGGTCCACACTTTCAATATGATGTAATAGCCCATATTTTTCTATATTTTTATTATCCTCTTTTGTAGCTATAACTCTTGCCTCTTTTTCATTTTGAGTAATTATAGTTACTTTATTTTTTAAATTTGCTATGCTATAACCTTTAGAAAAGTTTTGTCCTATTTCATCTAATACCTTTATACTTGCTACATTTACTGCCATTTTATAAGTTGGGTTTATAATTTTTGTACCTCTTTCAAATATATATAGCTTATCTTTTAAAACTTCTTTATAATATATTTTTCCTGTTTCTTTACTACATTGTTGTAGTATATCATCTATTATTTCTGCTATTGTATTTTCAAAATAAATATGATTTATATTAGTATTTAAAGTAGGAATTTCTCCTACATTTATACCTTGTTCACTACATATACTAGATATAGCTATTCTACCATTTATATTATTAAATTGTTTTATTACCTTTGATTTATTAAGATAAAAAGCAAAGTCAAAAGCGGTAAAACTTTCTTCAAATATGCCATTAATATTTTTATCAGTAATAATGCCTTGAAATAATGTTTTACCATTTTTACATAATAAAATTTTATCTCCACAGTCTATGAAAAATTTAATATATGCATTGTCTTTAGGTATAGAAAAATCTAATTGTACACCTAAAGTGTCAATACTATCACACCAAGTTATATTACCTACAAAGTCAGATATATTTATTTTTTCACTATTTTTTAATATAAAAAATGTAAAAATAATACCACCTACTTTTTAATTTTAGGAAATCTATATTCTTTTAAATCTAAAGAATACTGTATATCTCCTACTTTATCTACATAACAATTAAAACTTTCTACAGTATAAGCCATATTTGATATTTCTATGTTGTCATTATCAAGTAATATCATACGTACAGGCATTTTATTACTAGCATACTTATTAAAAAATGCTACATATATCCAACCGTCTTCTTTTGCTTTAGGTCTAATAAACCTATATTTTTTAGTAGGGAAAAAACAAGAAAAAGACACTGTTCTAAGTGATTTAATGCCTATTAAATTTAATTCTCCATTAATACTTTCAAATGTAGAGTTTTTATAACTTTGTGATAGTTCTGGCATATTCTCAGGTATTATAGGCAATGTTAATACTTGTTCATTATTGTTTGCACTAAATATAATATCCATAAAACCAACCTTTCCAATATAAAAAGGCTACTATTTTAATAATAGTAACCTAAATTTATAATTTTTTAATATTGACAGTATAAAAAATAAGTTTTATAATTATAATATAACTAGAATGCTTAAGCATTTAGTAAAAAAGGAGCAACTGTTTCAGTTGTTGCCCTGTTATTGTTACTATATAAAAAATAGAACAACCTAAAGGTCTGCCAACTTTTTTAGGTTGTTTTTTTGTTATTAATATACTACTACTGTATTATTTATAACAAGTAATGCTATTATACTAATAAAAAGTAAGAATCTAATTATTTTCATAGCATCACCCCCTTATGTAAGGGGCAACAACCTACTACAGTTACTCCGACACAAAGTGTCAAAATAATTATATCATAAATATTTAAATATTTTCAATAGCTAATTTTAATTTATGTGAAAAAGCACTTATAATATCATCAACATTATTAGGATTATATACATTTACCGTAATATTTATATTGTTACTGTTATTTTTATCAAGTAACTTTTGTGATTTATCAGGGGGTATAACTTTAGTACCATTAGGAAGGTCAAGGATTTCTCCTCTACCACCTTCATTAATCATAGCAGGCCCGCCTCTATGATAACTTGTACCTGTTGCATAGTTTGGCATTTTTAAAGGTATAGTAGGAATATCAAAGCCGTACGATTTACCACCTATAATAGGTACCCAGTCAGGTACATTTATTTTCAAACCATTAATTTTCTCTATTACCCCGTTTATTCCTTTTGCAAAAAAATTAAATACCCCTTGAAAAATTTGTTTAATAAAGTTTCCTGCTGTTGAGCACCCATTTTTTAATGATTCCCAAAATTTTATGGCATATTCTTTAAGTTCCAAAAATTTTTGTTTAATTTCATCTATCTTTATTTGTAATTTATCCCAATTTTTAATAAGTATCATTACTAAAACTATAATAGCTGTAATAACAATTCCCATAAAATTTGCTTTACTTATAGTATTAAATAGTTTTTGTGCTCCAGTTAAAAGGTTTACTTTTTTAGTTAAAATAGATACTACGGTTGATAAAAATATTTTGGCTTTAGCAACACCCATAGTTAATGCTTGCCATTTAGCAAAAAATAATGATTTTGTAGCTATAATACTATTCCAAATTACTGTTTTCTTTTGCCAAAGTGTTAATATAGATAAACTTATTATAATACCTTGTATTGCAGGTATTATAAGCCTATTTATTATTTCACTATGTTCCTTCAAAAATTTATTTACTTTATTCCAATTTAAAATAAGTGCTACAATAGCACCAACAATAACGCCTATAACAAGTACCCAAGGGTTAGACCAAGCAGTTTTGTTAAATATTTTAGCAACAGTATTTACTATAGCTTGTTTTTTAGCCATTAAATCAAGTGCTATACTTGTTATATTAGATACTATACCCCAAGTTTTAACACCAGCTACTATACCTCCTACTATAGGCAATATCCAATTTAAGCTATCTAAAAAGCCTAAAACAAGATTAATAGCAGTTGGTATAAAATCTATTACATTTTTAAATATATTACCTAGCTTTTCTTTTATATTGTCAATAGTACCGTCCGCTTTCCACTCTGCAAACTTTTCTTTAACAATATCTACTAAGCCTCCAATATATTCAAAAACATCTTTTGCCCTAGCTAAAAAGCTATCAAATTTAGCCGATATTTTTTCAATAGTACCGTCTTGTTGCCATTGTATCATTTTATTAGCAACTTTTTCTACTATTCCTCTAAAACTATCAAGTAAAGACCCTGTACGAACCATACCATCGTCTGTTACACCTACTATTTTAGCCATTGAGTTTTTAAAAACTCCTGTAACAGTAGACCACATACCCTTTGTAGTTTTAGAAAGACTTTCTGCACCACCTTTATATCGTTTTTCCATTTCAGTAAATAAAAGTTCTGTTAATGCTAGTTGGTCCATTACTTGGCCTTTATTATTAAATACATTTCCAGATGTATCTAAATCTTCTAAAGTTTTTTTAGAAAGGCCAAATTCTTTTAGTCTTTCAAACTCTCCACTAGCTACTGCATCAATAACTGCCTCAACAGCTTGTATCATATCTTTAGATGTAGCCCCTGCCATATCTGCCGTTATACTAAGCCATTTTTTAGCCGATAGCCCCATACTTTCAAATTTAGCAGTAGCTTCTATTATCTGTCCAGTTTCAAATGGTGTTTTATTAGCAAAAGAAATTGCATCACGCATTAGTTGACTAGCTTTTTGTGTGTCTTTTGTAGCAGTTATCAATTGTACTTTGTAGGTTTCATAATCCATACCTTCAAAGATGCCTGCCCCTAAGCTAGCCACACCTAAAGTTCCACCTAAAAAACTAAACTTTTTTAACATATCCATACCTTTTTGTAAACCACGATAAGATATGCTAGCTAAAGACTTTGTTATATCTGTTGCTAATTGCTTAAAGTTCTTTTTTATTCTTTTTAAATCTTTAGCTATACTATTTTCAGCTTTTTTTACCATTTTTTTAAATTTTTCGTGATTTTTCGAAGTCGTGTCTGTAAAATCTTTCACGGTTGCTTTAGCATCTTTTAAAGGTTTAGAAAAGTTATCTTTTAATCTTAAAACTGTTTGTATAACTCTAGACTTGCCCATAAAACACCTCCTTTCTTAAAATTTTTATACTATTTATTATTATCTACTCCCCATTTTTTAGCCTCTAATTCTAATTCTCTTATCATCGTTTGCTTAAAAAATATTTTTTCTACAAAAGATAGATTTAATAAATAATCTAACTGATGACCCTTTGCAACAAAGTAACTATACATTGCAAATTCGCCATCAGTTTCAATTAGTTTTTTATTTCATCATCAACAGACGTTTGTGTCTTATCCGTCATACCGTGTAGGTCCATAATATGTGTGTATATTTTTTCCATTTCATCAAAATCAAACAACTCTCCTACAACTTCATAAGGTGTAGGTACGTTTAACTGCTCTTTTAAATTTCTTTCTTGTAATATAGGCACACTTTTATATATAGTTTCACACATCATATCATAACTAGATGTTGCTTCTGCATCATTATCTTTATACTTGTCAATTATTTCTAATATCTTTCTAGTTTTTATTTTTACTATTGGTATGCTACTATTAAGACTATCTATATCTAGTGTAGATAACCCCATTTTGTCTTGCCTACTTTTTCTATCTAATAAAGTTTCTAGTGTTAATTTTTTAAAATCTCCCATAAATTACCTCCTAAATACTATCAATTAAGTTATAATCTTCAAAGCTAAAAGGTACTTCCTCTTCCATTTTAGTTTTTACCTCAAAATTGAGTAACATAAATTCACTAAATGTTACATCTAATATTTCAACTCTTTCTGCCCCTAGGGCCTGAGGGTCTGCAAGTTTACCTACAAGTTTTATTTCTGGCATAGTACCTTTTTTAAAAGCCTCTGCAAGCATTTTAGTAACTGTACTATTAACTTTATTAACAGTTATAGTACCTTCCCCTGTCCAACCCATAAACTTTTTACCAGTAGTTAATTTACCTGCCATATTTATATCTTCGAACTCACCTGTTACCTTTGCCTCAAACTTTGTAACGTGCAACCATTCTTCATCATTTACCCATACAGAACCAAAAGTACCTGCTATAACATTTTGAGAACGTAATTTTGCCATTTATTCTAACCCCTTTCTACATATTGACAATAAATAATAAATCTTCCATAGCATTTAAAAATTTAACATTAGCTTGTAAATAAACATTTGTTCTAAATGTGTTATTTTTAACTTCTATATCATTCCAGTTTTGAGCCTCTATCTTTCCGTTGCTTACCCATATTTCTCTTTGCTTTTCTGTATCTATATAAACTATGTTTTTATAGTTAGGGTCCAATACTTCTTCCCTAGCTAAATCTCTAAAATATGAATTAACTGCACTGATAAATAAAACTTGATTATCATAAGAGTTTTTGAACCTACCTAAATATACCTTTTTAAAGGTATTTATTATATCTTCATAAATTAAATCCATAGCCTCAACAATAGCAATATATTTCATATCTTCAGTATGATTTTTATCATTTGTTTGTAAAGAGTTTACACCTCGTGATATTCTAACACCATCATCATCATTAATAAGCACTAGCTTACCTTTTCCAATAGCCTCGTTTATTTTGTCTGTATCTCCTATTTCTTGTACATTTTTTAAATCAGTTAAAACAGTGTATGTAACAGACATATCCATTCTACAACCTGCCAATACACCTAAAAGTCTTCCTAAATATTCATAACCTACAACAGTTGTACCATCTGTTTTTGTTACACTTTTATTAGCAAAATTTACAATATGCATATCATCGGCTTCTGCCTTTTCTAAATCATAACAAATAGCCTTTAACCTTTTAGTCCTTGTTTTATTTTCTAGTTTTACAAAATCAGCTAATTTTTTTTGCTCTTCTTTCGTTTCACCTATATAAGCTATCCAGTTTATCTCTTTATTTATAAAAGGCTTTATATCATCAAATGCTTTTCCATTAGGTATTTTTATAACAAATAATTTTTTTATATTTGTTATAAATACATCTTCTATTATTTTGTAATTTTTATCTGTATATTCTTCTTTATTAACTTCTGTAAAACCATTATATTCTTTTATTATTTTACTTTCTTCTGTTTCTTCTACATCAGGTAATACTTCTATTTCCTCTTCTCTAGATTTTTCTTTTTTTGCTTTAGTTTTTAGGCTTGTATTATCCTTTATAATAAGACAAGCAACTCCTCTGCTACTTCTTACAACAGCAGTATTAGCAAGCCCTTGAAATATTACTTGTACATTTGGTAACCCTATTGACATTTTATCAACTCCTTTTATTTTATAATAATATCCTCCATATAGTCTAAATTTTCTTCTATATCTTTTATTAAATTCATTTCTATATCACAAGTTAAAGATACATAGTCATCTCCTATGTCTAAACTATCCTCATATATTTGAAAGGATATATCTTCCCCTACCCTTATAGGCTTTTCCAACAATATATTTTTTAGAATTTCCGAAACTCTAAAACATTCTGTTTGATTTTCTTTTTCATTTTCGCAAACATATATTATTTCTAAAACTATATATAAAGTATCTATTTTTGTACTCATTTTTTCTGTTTTTATACTATCTATTTTTATAAAAAAACAGGGTAGATTATACCCTGCATCTATATCTGTGCTATTAACATCAATATCTTCAAATTCAGACTTTATAGTATATGTTATAGCTTTTATTATACTAGCTATCATTACCAACTAAACCCTTTCTCTAATAAATCATCTACAAGATTTTCACAGTCTTTATAAAATTTATTAGCATAGTCTTTTTCAAATTTAGTTAATACTTTTTTACCTTTTGCTTTACCTATAACCTTGCCACCTTTACCTTTTTTACCACCTCTTACAACGTCGTGTCCGTCTTCTATTAAGTGGGCGTGTGGGGCATTACTATATACCCTTACACCCCAAGTGTTATTATCATCTTTATATACTTTACCTTTTTTTATTCTGCTATGATAATTACCTGTTTTCTTCTTAACTTTAGCTCTAGCAATTTTAAGAGTTATTTTTTTAGCTTTATTACCTTGTTTATTTAAAAACTTTTTTATCTCTTTAGATGTTTCTTCATCATCTGTTTTAAATAAATCATTAGTTAAATTAGTTACTTTAAATTCATAATCTGCCATTATTCAACTACCAACTTACATATAGCTTCTATTCGGTCCTTATTTTTAAAGTTTGGTACAAAATAATCTATATTATACCTTTGATTTTTATATATAAAATACATATCCCTTGTTAAATCTTTTATACTATTTTCTCTTAATGTGAATTTAAAAGTATATTCTGCCCTGTCTGTTTCTGCTACATAATTATCTACTTTAGTAGATGTAGGCATAATATTTACCCATACACTTTTAAACAAAGCATATTTATACTCTGTTTGACCTAAGTCATTAATAACTTTTTGCTTTTTGTATACTTCTACTTTTTTATCTAGCTTTTCTACTAACATATTAATCTTCCTTTAATAGTTGTAATTGTAAAATTAAGCCATTTATTATCTTATTTGTATGTATAGCCTTATCTATTAAATAACTTCTTCTTTCATATAAATCTGCACATATAGTATATAGTAAAACTTTAAAGCTAGGCTTATCCATATCAATATAACCAATAGCATTTTTAATATATTCTTTGCCAGCTAGTATTATTGTATTTAACAAAGAATCATCATCATCAAAATCTATTCTCAAGTAATTTTTAATTTCTTCTAATTCCTCTTGCATATATAATCATCTACCTTTTTTAATCTTGTTTTTTAGATGCTTTAGATATGTCAACTTCACCTTTTACTAATGCATCTTCATCTATTACTTGTACATCAAGTCTTTCTCTAACCTTAATACCAATCATATCTTTCTCCCAAAGCTCACCAGCTTCGCTTGACATTTCAATAAATAGTTTTTCATAATCAAAAAGTGTAATAAATTCTTTTAAGTTACCAACATAAAAAGGCACTTTATTTGCATTAGTTTTTATTTGTTTGTTAGAAAAAACAATAACAGGGTATTTACCAAACAATAAATAGTCAAATTTTTGTGTAATATCTGGTTGTAAAATATATTGTCCTCTTTCATCTTTTAATTTGTCTAACCAATTAAAACCGTCTTGATTAGTTATTATTTGTGTACCATTTAAAATAGCAGGGTCTAGTTTAGTATTAATTATATCTTTTAGGCTATCTATATTAGTAATAGCTACCTTTGAACCATCTTTTTTATCATCAATAGCTTTTAAAATAAGATTATTTCTTGTTGTGATACCTTTTTTAGCTATCCATTTAGTAATATAACCTTTAATAGATGAAAATGTAGCTTGATAAAACTCTTTTGTAGCTTTTAAAATACCCCCTAATTTTTTTAGTTTATATGATATTTTCACAAATTCTGGCTTTGGCATATCTGGAAATACTGCTTCTTCATCTACCGCCTCAAAGCCTACTGTATCTGCATTTTTTTCTATAACTCTACTACCTTCTGTTTTATCTACCTTTTCTACATTTACAAGATTTTCTAAAGACTTAGTTTCTCTTCTTAACTCTCTTACTTTTGTAGAAATATCTTGAGGTACAAGCACTCCTTCATCTTCTGTTGTTTTAAGTGCATTTAAAATATTGCTAGGTACTTCCCTTTTTAAAGCAGTATTTTTAATAGCACTTAAAAAGGCTTGCTCTTCTGTTATTTTTTCATTGTTTTGTATAGGCTCTTTATTTATTACACTGTTTTTAATATCTTCTTTATCCTCTTCTAAATCATATAAAATATCTAATTTATCTTGTAACATCACAAGCTCTTCTTTTGCTTTTCTTGCTTCTTCTACTTTATCATCTTTTATATAATTTTGTACCTCTTGTTTTTTAATCTTAATTCCGTCTAATAATTCTTTAATCTCTTTATTCATATTTTTCCTCCTAAAATATACTTATTTTTTCTAAATCATCTAATATTTTTTGTTTCTCTTCTTCTAAACTGTTGTCTGTAGCCTTGTTTTCTACACTTTTAACGCTTTCTGGTGTGTTTTTATAACTTCCAAAATAGCTTGATACACAAGCCACCATATCATTTTTTGCCGCTAAAACTTTTATCTGAAAATAGTTTGCTATCTCTCCTCCAACAAGCCACGTTTCATTGTCCATTAATTCTGAAATATCTTCTTGTGATGATATTGACTTATCATTAAGTTTAGCCATATATACACTTAAAATAGCTTTTTTACAGTTTTCTAAAGCATCTATTTGCTCTTGCAAGCCTTTAGCATTATAATAGCCACATATAGCAGTTAAAGGATTATGTATCATCATCATACTATTTTCATAAGCATAAATGTCATCTCCTACTAAAGCTATAACACTAGCTATGCTACCTGCTAAACCATCTATATATACAATTTTTCTACCCTTATAAGTTTTTAAAAGATTATATATAGCAAGACCACCAAAAACAGAACCACCACCACTATTAATGTGTATTTCTATATTTTCACTATTTTCTAAATCTTTCAAAAAATTTACAATGTCTTTAGGACAAATATCTTCTGTTTCTTCTTCACATTTAAAAAAGCTATCCATTAATATGTCTCCATATATGTATAGCTTATTATTTTCTAGTTCTAAAGAACCTACAATATTGTTATTTTCATTTTTAAAATTAAACTTTTTAATTTGTATCACCACCTTTTTTATATTGCTGACCTACTTGTTCTATTGGTATATAATTACCATTCATCATAAGCTTGTCTCCGTGTTCTACACCGTTTAAATCTAGCTTACGTCTTGCCTCATTTGGTGTATATATTCCATTATTTACAAGTTTAGACAACATTTCTGCTTGTGTAGAGCTGTCTGTTCTTAAAAGCACCTTTTCGTTAAATTTAAAGAAATAACCCTCTTTAAGCTCTCTACTTAGCAATAATTTATAGTTTATTTCATCTTCATATTGTTTTAAAATAAACTGTAATGTATCTACATAAAAACTAATTTGTTGTGCCTCCGAACTATTATAGCTAGACTTTGAATAGTCATTTATCATATCTGGCTTAACTCCAAAAGCACTAGCTATTTGTAGGGCAGTATATTTTCTTATTTCTAAAAACTGTGCATCGGTTAATTTTATATCCAATGGTTGTAGCCTCATACCTGCGGGTATTGGTATAACCTTACCTGCATTTTTTATACCACTTGAAAATTCTGTAAGTCTTTTTACGAGTTGTTTTTTGGCTTTTTCATCTATATCTGGATCTACTGTTAAAGATAATCTAGCCGATACCCCATTTTCATTAAGTTCATTTAAAAATTTTTGACTTGATAAATTTGTATTTACTGTATCTTTTAAAATTTCCCTTACAGGCTTACCTGTTATACCATCAAAAGTAGCACTTGTTTTAAAGTGTAACACCTCGTCTTGATTAAAATAATATACTTGCTTTGTTATCCAGTCGGTATATTGGTATATTAATGTTCCATTTTCCAAAACATACACGTTAACACTGTTACTATCCATTATCCAAAAGTCCTTAATTTTAACTTCTCCACCATATTTTTTAGGTGTATATTCTTGCCTTATCCATACATAAGCATTGCCATAATGGTTACGGTTATTTTCAATGGTTGCCCAAAACATAGTAGGTGTCATAAGGTCATTAGGCTTATATTTTAATTTAAAACTTACATCTGTATCATCTGCTATAAATATGCCTTTGTCTGTTTTTTGATATAATTTTAAAGGCATTTTAGCAAGTGTTTCAGACAATAATTTTAAACAAGTAAAGTATGTAACTTCTTTGTATAAATCTTTTTCACTGTGAAAAATTTTAAGCCAATTATCATCATTGATTGGGCTATCTCTTTTAAAATTTATATTTATAAATTTATTAAATACATTTTTTAAAATAGTTTCACCTCCCTTTCAAATAGTTTAACAAAAAAATTTTACACACAAACTAAAAGTTTAACTGTTGAACACTTGTGTTTAATCTATTTTTAAAGAATTTGTTAAATGCCTTACTCCAAAAAATCATCTATTATAGCTAAGTAATCATCTATGTAATTTCCTCTGTCGTCTGTATGATAATAAGCTAATTTAAATGCACATAGTGTTGCGTCCACAGGGTCAACCCTACTTGTGCTTTTATCTTTGTCTATTTTAATAAAACCATTATTAGTTTTTATAATAGCATTAGCCATTGCATAGTTTAATACAGGGTTATATTCGCAAATAATATTACCACTGTATACCTCTTCTCTAAAGCCACTTGTACTTTCGTTTAATGATTTATGACTTTGATATACTTCTTCTACTGTGTAGCCTTTTTCACTACACTCAAGCATTAATTTAGATGCATTATGCATATCAAAACAAAAACATTCTATATTTAACCCTTTTTTGTTACAAAAATCTTCTACATATTTAAGTACAACATTTTGGTCAACTACAGGTGTATTAGTAATGGTAATGTATCCTCTTTCTACCCATAAATCGTAAGGTTGCTTGTCTTTTATAATTCTTTCCCTTAATTTTTCTACATTTGGTATAAATGAGTGGCTAAAAAGTATATATTTTTTTATTTTATCAATAGTTATAGGTATAATAAAACTAACTGATGTTAAATCTATTTTTGCCGACATATCAAAGCCTACATATACAGATTTATTATTAATATCCATGTCTATATAATCTACTGTACACGCTTTCCATTTAGCCATATTAATATAGCTATTTTCTCCAGCTTGCACCCACATATCTAAACATTTTGTTTTAAACACGTTCATTTTTTCTGGCATATCTTTAGCTACTTTGAAAAAAGCCTCTAAATCTTCCCTTCCTTTTTCATAACTACATCTTATAGGGTTTGCCTTTTCCCATATTTTAGGGTCTGTTATATCATCATCTATGTCTATGTCCAGTATATCGACAAAATACATGTCGTTTTGGGAAACTTCTTCTAAAACCTCAACACAATATTTAAATTCTTGAGTATAACAAGGCGAATTTAGGTCTACACCCGCCGTTGTTATTATCATACATATACCCTCTTTTACATTGGAACCTAAAAACAAGTCATAAAATTCTGTTGTAGGGTGTTGGTGGTATTCATCTATAACAAGTATAGCAGGATTTGTTCCATCTCCTTTTTTACCATCTTCTTTATTAAGTGCTCTTAAAAAACTACCTGTCTTTTTGTGTGTTATCTCTGCTTTTGTTATATTAAACCTTGTAGCTAAAGGACTGCCTCTTAATAGATTAATACACTCATTAAATATAATTTTAGATTGTTCTTTTTTAACACCTGCACAGTAGCATTCATACAACTCTTCATTTTTAGTGCTTTGAGTAGACATTTCATATAGTATACAACCTGCCTCCATTTGAGACTTTGCATTTTTACGTCCAACCATTATAAATGCATTTTTAAAGCGTTTATATCCTGTTTTTATATCTCTCCAACCATATATTTGACATAAATTAAATTTTTGCCATGCGGTTAGCTCAATAGGTTGTCCCGAAAGTATGCCTTTACTGTGTCTTAAATAGCTAAACCATTTAACTATTTTCTCTGCCTCTTCTTCGTCCCAATAAAAAAAGAAAGTATCATCACTTTCTATCCTATCAATATCTTTTAAAAATCTTTTACAAGCTAATTTATGCTTATATCCACTAACTATAACTCCATTAATACAGTCATTTGCATATTGTATAAGTTCATCAAGTATTTTTTTAGGTTTCTTTTTAGATATCTCCAAACACTTCATCTATACATTGCCTTTCTTTAGTTGTTTTTTGAACTGCTAACTTAAGCCTACTATCAATAGTTAGTCCACATAAACTTGCAAATCTTCTCATTTCGTCTGCATATTGTTTTTGTATTTTTATAAGTGGGTTTTCTACCATAGTATACGAACCATTTGGAAGTTGCTTTTTTATAGTTAAAACTCCACTTTCAACTATCTCACGAGTAGCTCTTATATAAAAAGAGTAGGCATTACAGTATCCAGCTATATTATTAATATCAAGATTTCCTATTACTTCTAAATTATTAAAATTTTTTATTATGCGTTTAAACTCTTTTTTTGCAATATTGTCTATAAGCCAACTAGGGGGCTTTTTTAAATCTTCTCGCCCAACTATTATAAGATTTTCTTGTTCTTCTTTTTCTTCAATTTCTTCTTTTGTAAGATGTTTAACCTGCATACTTGATAATTTTCTAGGTCTACCTATATAACCAACCTCCTTTTATATATTTTTACCGACTTTTTTTTGAGTATTGGGAATTTTGCGTACAGAAAAGGGGGAGTGCGGTCTACCATTTTTACCTTATATTTTATTTATACCCCCTATCCTATTTAAAATCCATATTAAACCTTTTTATAAGATTAAATAATAATTGCTGTACCTTTTGCTTATCTTCAGTCCCTTTTTTCATTAAATTATGTATCTTTCTATGATTTTTCTCAGTTAAATAAATTAAATTAGATAAAGATAACCTTTTACTAAAGTCTTCATCTAAAGCTACTATATGATGTACAACCTGTCCTTTCTCAATTTTACCTAAAACATAATAACTGTATATATCTAAATAGTTAAATTTATTTTTTATAATATTAGTTGTATCTTGCCAATCTTTTGATTTATAAAACTTTTTTTCTTTATCATTTTTATAGTTATCACTATTTGTCTTATACTTAGCTTTACAACTACATATCGTATTATATTCTAATCTAGCACTACATATAGTACAACGTTTATATATCATACACCATCTCCTTTTTTGCATAAAAAAAGCTAGAATAAATCTAGCTTTAAATTTGCGACTATAAAATTTTACACGGTCAAACTAAGTGATTTATAGTCTACCTCCAATAAAATTATAATTACATAATTTCTACAATAACATAATATCACATATAAGAGTGCAATACAGTGCAATCTTTTAAAATTTTGTTCAATTCTTTTAAGGCCTCATTATGTTTATAAAAAATATTTCTTCTAGAATAGTTTAAAATATACATAATATCTTCCCATTTTCTAAACTCTAAATACCTAAGCCTTAATAAATTTTTTAATGTATCATCTTCTAGTTTATCTATAATACAAGCTATTTCCCTTTTTACTTCTTCAATTTTAACATTATATAAATCTATATCTTTTTTAAGGCTAACTAAATCTAAGGCTTTATTTTCAACTTTAGATGCAATACTACTTGCTTTTATTTCTTCACAAGATACACTTATACTATCCATTTCTTTTAACTTTTGTTTATATTCCCTTTCTAACCTTTGTTTTATTTTTGTAAGTTTAAAGGCTCTATTTAAGTATTTTATTATATCTTTCTTTTGCTCGTCTGTCATATTTCCTCCATATACTAAATTAGACTCTATAAGTTTTAATAGTATTTTCAACTATATCATAACAATCAGGTTGCTGACGAGTTTCATCTAACCATTGAAGTAATACTTCTGTTAATCTTTTAGATAGTTCTTCAACTGTTTTATTTCTTCTAAATTCAAAATATACATCATATTCTCCATAAACTTCATCTTCAATTTTTTCAAGTATGTCATCTGCCCAAATATAAGGTTTATAAGGCTTAACATTAGCAATCTGTATATAGCAAGTACAACCTTGTTCTTTAGCATCCTCAATACATTCTTCTACTGTATCAAATATATCATTATCCCAATTATTGTTATTTATCTCTTTCCAAGTAAATTTCTCTGTTTTCATATTATCCTCCATATAACCCCTCTAGCTTGTCCATATAGCCCCATAACATTTTTGTAGTATAATTTTACATAAAATCGTTTTTCGTTCGTTATAGGGCTTTCTAATGAATTTTAGATGGTATATTAAAATATTAATTGTTTTCTAAATCTTCAACCTATAATTCTTTTTCATATCTTTGCCTATTTCAATATTAAAAATTTTAGCCTTTTCAAATATTCTACTCCCTATTGCTTCATCAATATCTAATATGCTTAATAAAGGCTTTTCGCTAGAGAAAATGCAAGGCTTATTATTTAAATATCTAAAATTAATTATATCAAACATTTTAGCCTTATCTGCTTCTGTAGGCTCTTTCCTAAAAAAGTCATCAATAAAAAGTAACCCTGTATTTTTTAATCTATACATAATATTGCTATATTCTTCTTGCTTTTCTTGTTTTCCATAAGTTAACTGCTTTAGTTTTTCAAGTTCTTCATCACATTTTATGTACACATAGCTAATATTGTTTAACTCTCCTATATTTTTAAGAATAGCTGTACATATATGAGTTTTTCCTGCTCCAACTTGTCCTCCTATGTAAAACCAATTATCTTTAAACTTTGAAACATAATCTATTGCTTGTCTTAATATATTTTTTTGCCATTCTTCTACTGCTTTAAAATTTTTAAATGTATAACTATCCTTGTTAGCTATTTCTGTTTTAGAAAATCTTTCTTGAGACATTTTTTTCTGTAAGCAAGAACAATATTTTGAATAAGCCTTTCCATTTTCAGCTATAAAAATAATTCCATCTCCTTTGCATATAGGACAATTTTTAATACCTAGTTGTTCCGTGTAAGGTAAGTTCTCTGAGTTCCTCGTAGTTTGTTGATTGATTAGTTGTTGTATTGCTTGTAGCTTGTCCTTTATTGCTTGATTCATTTTGTTTACTCCTTTCTTTTTTGTAGGCCTCTAACTGAATAACAGTTTTTATGTTATTGCTTAACCAGTTATCCAATATAACAGTTATGTACTTTAACTTTCTAACATTGTTATTTATAGCTTCATCAATAGCCATACAAATAACTCCATCTTCCATTCCATCATCTTCATAACTTATTAATTTTTCTATTTCTAAACTAGAACAAGTCGGAAATACTTTCATATATTTTTGAACATAAGATTTAGGGTTGTGGTGGTGGTTGTCATATTCTACTATACTACCACTATCCTTACCTATACTACCCTTACCTAACCTAACCTTACCTGCGTCTCCCAATGGTATGTCATCTGGTATACCAACTGTATCCAATGTGTACTCCTTGTTTTCTGTAGTGCTTAAAAGTGCCTTTTCTTCTAGGTGTATAGTCTCTTTATACCTATCATTTCTAATATAGTTATGTATCTTCCAATGCTTAATAACTACTACTCCACTTTCAAATGGTATTAAGAATTTTTTAGCGACTAATAGTTTTAAATCATCATCACTGGCCCCTGTCATTCTCATTATTTTTTTAGGGCTATTAACAAATCCGTCATCATCTGCTCTCATTGATAAATCATAATACAATAATCTACTACTTGTTGGCATATCTATAAAGCTATCACTGTCAATTATAGATTTTGCAAACATTCTTCTTTCTGCCATAATAACCCTCCTAATGTATCCCTAATGGATTTATCAATTTATAACATTCTTTACATATCAATTTATTTCGTACTGGAAAATAAGTTTCTCCTGTTTTAAATTTCTTCTCACAAATTACACATATATCTTTAGCTTTTTTACTCATAATTACATCTCCTAATCATATAATCCGTTTTCTAAAATATCTTTTAAAACTTCCATTTTTTTAATTTCTGTTTTTAAAAAAATGTAAAATTCAACTACTGCACTTAAAAATTTTTCACTGTTTAATTCTGCATCAATTTCTTTTAGAATTTTCTCGATATCAATATTATTGAATTCTTTTTCTTTCAATTTTCCTATAATCTCTTGTTTTAATTCTTGTAAAAACATATTAATCCCTCTTAAATCACATTAAATTCAAATTTTAATCCTTTATTTATCATCATCTTTAAAAACATCTTTTCTTTAAGCCTATATACGTCCGTTTTAAGCCCTTTTACATCTTCAATAACTAAAATATCATCTTTAGCCCTAACATAGCTAAAATCGGCAATATATTCAATTTTACGATAGGTCTTGTTTTTATATTTAAATTTATCTTGCAATAAAAACTTTGGTTGTAAAGTAAGGTTAGTTATTAACCCCGCTTTTTCTATTAATTTAAGTTCTTGATAACGTTTCGCTTCTTTCTTACTGTCAAAGGTTATGTTATCAATAGTAACTTTTCTGTTACCATATTTGTTGTATTTTCTCATTCTAAATTCCCCAATTCGTTTATAAAATTTTCTAATTCTTGAGGTGTTTTTGTATTGATTTTAAATCTATCCCCATTACTTAAATATAAAATAAGTGCAGTATCACTTATTTTATCAAAATAACTAACTTGTAATTTATTATAAAAAGTATTTTTTGTTCCAACAAATAAGTTCATATTTATCTCCTAAAATGGTAAATTATCATCATCTATATTCTCATCTACTATATAATAATCATCATCTTCCACTACCTCTTGAGTATTTTTTTCTTCTGTTTTACCACCGCAAAATTCTACTTCTTCTGTAACAACATCAAAAGTATATTTTGTGTTACCGTTATTATCTTTATAACTACCTGTCTGTATTTTTCCTGCAATAGCTATTTGTTGTCCTTTTTTAAAATAATTATTTACAAATTCTGCTTGTTTACCAAAAGAAACACAATTTATAAAGTCAACTTCTTGTTCACTATCCTTTTTATATTTTCTATTAACAGCTACACTAAAACGTGTAACTGCTAAAGACTCTTTGCTCTGTGTATATTTTATTTCTGGGTCTTTTGTAAGTCGTCCGATTAATGTTACTTTATTCATAGTCTTCAGCCTCGTTCAAATATTTTATGATATCTGCTTTCAATTCCTCGTTTTCGCATACAACGTCAATAATATTATCATTTTTAAATTTAACGATATGACCAATATAAAAAGTGTCGTATAATTTAGCATTTGACATTTTCTTAATAAAAACATCATCATTAGCTTTTTTAACTTCTGCTATATTAAAAACTTCAAAAACATTATCTTTTGTAATCTTGAATGAAAACCCATCTTCTTCTCGCCAATCAAAACTTTTTTGTTCGTATTTATAGATAAATGATTTTCTATTTAATTTTTCAAGAATTGGTAAATAAAACTCAAAAATTATAGGCTTATATTTATTTATTAATGTTTTAAAATTATCGTTTTGAATGCCAAGTAATAACTCGTTGTCTACGTTAAATTTAAAACACTCTTCAATAAGTTCTCCGGTTTCTTTGTTCTTAAATTTTGCGTTTAAGTTGAAACAGTAACCACCGTTCCAAAATGAGAATTTATATTCCCAGCAAGTTTCAAGTAATTCAAATTCCTGTTGCTTATTTTGCAAAAATTCTTCAAATTCTTTAAAATTTAAATATAAATAACCGTTGTTACATTTTTTATTCATAACACTCCTCCTTGTTAATATGCATATATATAAATTGACTGTTATACCCGATATTACTGTATATAAAGTCATCAGCTTTTTCTTTGCTTAAATGATTTTTTAAAGAGTTATATTCATATACGTACTCTCCGTTTAATTCTTTTTGTTTTATACGTTCCTTTATACCTTTTTCAGTGTAATTAGCTTCAACCATATATAAATCATAGTTTTTAGCTTCTATACCGTTTAAATTATTACAGTCTGTTGCGTAAAATAATTTAAAATTATTAAAATGAATTTTGTATCCACAATTTTCAACATTATGTTTTAGAAAAAAAGGTATAATTTTAAATGAACCATAATTATATGTTTTATCCATATCGTAAACATCTATGTTTGCTTTATTTATACCTAAAACTAATAAATCATTAACTAACCATTTACCACAACCAAAACGTACTGTAGGACGTTCTAAAGCTAAGTTTTTAAGTGTTGTTTTATTAAAATGGTCGCTATGTATATGAGTTAATAAAACAAGTTGTATTTTTTTGTGATACCCCTTTATTTTTTTAAAGGGGACACCACAATCAATTAATATGTTATCATTTATAATAGTGGCATTTCCGTTACTTCCACTACTTAAAATATTATAATTTATCAAAATTTATCTGCTCCGTTTCATTAACTATTTCAGTTGGCGTTGGGTCATCTATAATTTCTGGTGCATCTGGTATATTTTCTGGAGTTTCTCGTAAAAACGAACCATTTTCTATATTTATAGAACTGTCTTCAAATTCAATAGCTTGTTGAAGTTCAGTTGACAACATTCCGTATTTTGAAAATAATTGTCTTAATATCGTTTTCTTGCCCATCTCATCAAAGTTTTTATACCAATTAGAAGAGTATTTATACAGTTCTTTTTCTGGTATTTGATTATTTTCTAATTTTCTTAAACTCTCTAAATTAAAAGCTTGTGAATGCTTGTCTGCATGTGTTTCCATTTGTTTTTTGCTCCAATAAATTGCTTTTCTAAAGCCATTCACAAATTCAAACATACCATAATAACCTATTGTTTTAGCTTGTTCCCTTTTGTCAAAATCTTCTATAAGTTTAACTTCAATTTCTTCTTCTAAAGGATTAAACTTGATAAGTTCCCCCTCTTTTATTTCTGTTACAACTATTTTTTTATAGTAACCACTTCTAATAGCTAACTGTAAGTAACCCTTATATCCCAATATAAATTGTGCATTACTGTCTACAACTTTCCATTCATAACCACCCGTTTCTTTAGGTACTTTAACTTTTTTATCAAAAGGTATAAGATAATACTGCCCTAATACACCTGTTTTTAAGTTTAAAGTTTCTCCTAAAAGTCCTGCTCCAATAATAGATTTTGCATTACATTTTTGTAATTCTGGATTAGCAATTACTGCTGAACTTATATTTGTGATAAAACTTTGTACTTTTTTTCTATCTCCTAAAGTATCTAACATTAATTTTTGAATATCTGTAGTTTGAATAGCTACACTAAATTTACTTTTTTGAACTTGATTACTCATACTTATATCCTCCATTATTTAAAAATTCTTTTAATTGTCTTAACTTTTCCTTTGTTCCTATAACTGTGAAAGTTACTTTATATTCTTTTTCTTTCTCTTCCTGTATAATAGGTGGTGCTAGTTCTTTTTGTACCTCTTCAACTTTTTTAACAGTTTCTTGTTTTTCTTTTTCTTTTTGCTCTGCTAATTCTTTTACTTTTTGTTGTTCTTCAATAGTTTTTTTTCTCTCATTAACTATTAACATTGAATTAGTTAAATCTAAACTTTTAGAATATTCGAACATTAAATCATCACTATGTACCATATTTTTAATAACTTGAATATCATTATTTGACTTATCTAAAAATTCTTTAACCTTTTCTTTAAGACTTTTTAAACTAGCTGTTAAAGTAATGTTTAGATTTGCTTTTTCATATGTAATAAATTCATATTGTAAACCTAAGTTTGCTTTATATTCTTCAAAATATAGTCTAACTTCTTGTTCTTTTTCATCTTTTAAAGCTAGTTCTACATCTTTTATTCTTTTTGCTAGTTCTCTATCTGCAATATTGTAGTGTCCTGTTACCTCTTTATATACTTTTTCAAAATCTTCGTAAGGTTTAAGAACTTGTGATTTTATTTTTTTTCTTAAATCTTCAAGTTCCTTAAATTCTTTATTAAGCTCTGCTCTAGTTTTCTTAATTTCTTTAAAAGTATCTTCTGTAACAACTAAAGATAAAGCTGTATCTGTTTTTTGTTTTATTGTAGTTTCTAATTCTTTTAATCTTTCTTCAATAATAGGTAATTGTTTTATCTGTATAATTTCACTCATATAAACCTCCTATAAACATCTGCATTCAACTACTGTAAAATCATCTAATTTATACTTTTCTTTAAATGCTAAAGCGCTTTTCTCACAACTAAATTTATAGGCTAAAATAAAGGTATCAACAATTTCCACGCCCTCTTTTTTATCAATTTGTTTTAAATAACCCCTATTATTTTTTAACATATAATAAATCATTTATAAGTTTCCTTTCATAAATTGTATTTTGAAGATAATCTACAAAGAAAATATTCCAATATATGTTTTTCTCTTGTTCTGTTAAATTTTTATTACTACTAACAATTTCAAGTTTGTTATTAGCAAATTCTTCTGCTTTTTCATAGGTCATTTATATCACTTCTTTCTGCAACTTGAAAAATTCAATAATTTTACTAACCTCTAAACTTTCCATACATTCAGTACAAATAGGCTTGTTATCTTCATTAACATACACTTCTTCTCCTTTTTCTAGTATATTTCCACATTCCATACAACACTCTTTTTCTATATCTGCATCTGCATATGGACATCTACTATCACATATATATTGATTACATTCATTACACATTTTCACTACACTCCTTTTTGTTTTTTATATTTGACTGCCAATAAGGATTATTTGTATAAGGCACTAATGGTAATCCTTTAGCTTCTCTTAAAGAATTTAATAATCTATTGCATAATTTCCATTTTTTGATATTATTGCTTTCTTTTTTTGTATCCATAAATTTTCCTCTTTTCTTTTTATAAAATTTATAGTATAATTTAACTGTATTTATTTTTGTGTGTAACTGTGGCTTTTTTAAGCCACTTTTTATTGTTTAAATATCTTTTATGTATCTTTCTGCCCTTTCTATTGCTAGATTGTAATTTTTTGTACCTAAATCTATTAATTTAAGCTTTCCTTTATAATCAAAGTACATATAATACGTATTGTCTATAATAGTAAGTTTATATTTTCCCATACTCCCTCCTAAAATATCATTTTGCCTACTACATAACCTATAAAATAACAAAAAATAATAACTACTCCAAAAGATAAACAGTTTTTTAAAAATTTCATCTTCTACACCCCATATTTAAAAGTTTAATATTTCCTTTATCATCTTTAAGTGCTTTAAATTCATCAAATGTCAAAGCTAGTTTTATAGCTTCTCTATCATCTTTTGCTGTTAACCCTATTTGATTGCTATTTTCTAAAAATATTAAATAGTTTTTCATTTGTTCTCCTAACTAGCTTGTCCTACTATAATAAGCCCTAAGGCTTAATCATGGTCTTTAAGTTTTCCCTTTAACCAAGCTTCGTAGTATATATCTCCTATTCTTTCTAATTTTTTTCTTTTTTCTTCTGGGGTAACTGTCTTTGCATACTCATCATCTATGTAAATTGTACAATTGCCACTTTTTATAATTTTTACAATAGCCATTTATACCACCTCCTTTACTAACTTATTAATTTTATAAATTGTCCTATTACAATTATTGAAATATAACTACCTCAACAGTTAGCTATTTTTTCTCTTGTTTTAATATTTGTTGCCATTCCAAGCCTTTTAAAAATCCACTTATTTCTCCAATAAATATTGTATTTATTGAGCTATTTTCAAGTTTTGCTAAATTAGAAATGACTTCAAGTTTAGTTTCTTCAAATTGTAAATTAGTTACCATAAACATTCCTCCTTTGTATTAAATTTTTAATAAAATATTGTAATATTTTTCCTTTTCTTATATAATTTTAGTATCTACATTTATATGTGCTAGATATAGGTGTAGAAATATATAAGAAAAGGAGGTGTAGATATGGATAATACATATAATGTTACATTAATTTATAAAGAAAATGTTGTAATCAAAGTTGAAGGAGCTACTGAATATATATTAATTCGAGATGAGTATAAAAATGATAACTCCTTCCCACCAGTTTCAACATATCATATGCCTATAAAAGAGGCTAGCCTTAGAAAAGTTTTAATTATTGACAACAATAATAATCAAACTTTTGATACTGCTAATGTAATAATCTTTAAAATTGCTAATGGTGAACAAGCTGTAACAACAAAAGATTTATTAAGTATAAGTGTTACCCAAAATTAATATTTAGCCACTTAATAAGTGGCTTTATTTATTTTTAAATGTTATACTAGCCAACTGTTTTTCTATTCTTAAACACATATCATATAAAATTTGATTATTTATACCATTTCCTAAACTTTCTATTTTTTCACAAAAATATAGTATAGTTTCTCTTGCTATTTCATCTAATTTTTCTGATTGCTCTTTCGTTAAAAATTCGCTTTTACTATTAAAATCTATAATCATAACTTTTACCTCCTTTCTTAATATTAAATTTTCAATGTACCGCAACAAGTTTTATATTTGTTAAATAGCGTCTTTTATATTTTCTTTTTCAATTAAAGGTAAGATATTAACCCTTTTTAGTTGTTCATATATAAATAGTCTACCTTTTTGTGTCCAATAAGTTTGTAATCTTGAACGAATAGTACCTTTACTATCCACATAATCGTGCGTTGTAGAACTTGTATATCCTTTATCTTGATATTTAGAATAAAGTAACCAGGTTTCCCTATGTTTATATTGAATACCTAATTCATTTAACTTTTTATTTAACCTTGTCCCACTCATTCCATAATCTTTAGCTATTTGTGTTACAGATAATAAATCTGGACATTGTAAGATTAAATCATAGTATGTAGCTTTAGGTTTCAATTCGTTTATTATTTGTTCTTGTTGTTTGTTTACAAGTGTTAAAGTTTCTAATTGTTTATTTGCAATGTTTAATGCTCTAGCCATTATTTTTTCTGGAGAATTATATTCTTTTTCAACTTCTATAAAATACTGTCTTACTTGTTTTCCTTTTTCATTTCTCTGTATCATAGCAATTTCTTTTGCCATATCTAACTTTAGTGCGTGGTCTGTTGTTGGTTGCTTATTTTGAGGGTGCTCAAAAATGAGCGGGGTATAATCAACATTTTCAACAAAACCATACTCAACCATTCTAGGAAACCAGTCTTTATATTTTGTTTTAACTTCTAAAACTTGATGCAATTCCCTACCACTTATAATAGGCTCTTGATTTTCGTTTAAATCAATTTTTAATAATTCATTCATTTTATTCCTCCTTTGTATTTAATTTTTAATGTTCTTTTCTGTCCATTCCCATAAGATGTTTAATATTAATGAATTTTGACATAACCCCTTTTTTCTTGCTGCTTCTTTAAGTAAAGCACTTAATTTTTCTGGCATTCTTAAAGTTGTTTGTTTTGTTTTAATAATAACACCACCTTTTTGTAATATCTATTTGATATCTATATATTATCACTCCTTTTTACAGTTGTCAATATCTTTTTGATATCTTTTTGAATACTTGTTATTTTGATATCATTTTGATATAATTTTTATATTAAAATATACAAATAAGAGGTGTTAATATGTCAAAACAAGCTAATCCATATCCATTAAGAATAGAAAAACAAATTTTAGAAAAATCTAAATACATTGCTAAAAACAATGGTCGCTCTTTAAATAAAGAAATTGAATTTATATTAAAAAACAATATTCAAGAATATGAACAAAATCACGGCGAAATTATAATTCCCCAAGATACTTCCAAAGAGCAATAATCATAATTTCATTAAAGCTAATTCCTCTATCCAACGCCTCCTGTTGTAGCCTTTCCTTTAACTCAACAGGTAGGCGTATTGTTGTTTGTTCCCTTTCCATAAAATCACCCCCTTTATTCAATTTTCAATGTGCTTTAAATAGCATCTTTTATATTTTCTTTTTCAATTAAAGGCAAAATATTAACCCTTTTTAGTTGTTCATATATAAATAGTCTACCTTTTTGTGTCCAATAAGTTTGTAATCTTGAACGAATAGTTCCTTTACTATCCACATAATCGTGCGTTGTAGAACTTGTATATCCTTTATCTTGATATTTAGAATAAAGTAACCAGGTTTCCCTATGTTTATATTGAATACCTAATTCATTTAACTTTTTATTTAACCTTGTCCCACTCATTCCATAATCTTTAGCTATTTGTGTTACAGATAATAAATCTGGACATTGTAAGATTAAATCATAGTATGTAGCTTTAGGTTTCAATTCATTTATTACTTGTTCTTGTTGTTTGTTTACAAGTGTTAATGTTGCATTTTTTTCTTTTTCTTCTTTTAAATCTGTAGCAAGCTTTATTATTGTATCTGGATTTAATAAAACCTCTTCTATTTTTTGTGGTGTTAAATACCCGCCGTGTTTTCTTATGCTAGGTAATACCTCATTTGTTACCCAACGTTTAAATTCTTTTGCTTGTGGTAATTTACTTGACAAGATAAGGGAATATAAACCACTTTCGTTTATGATAGTCATATTACGATTTTGGCTACCGTCGTAAATTGCGACATCAGTTTTGTCTTCAATGTCAATATGTTTTGAAAGTGCATCTCTAGTATTTTTATACCCTAAAGCCTCTGCTACATCTTTACCTACAAACCAAACTTCATCATTAATTAATAAAGTTCTAACTTCTCCAAAACTTTCGTTTTTGAATAATTCTATGTTGTTCATCTAATCACCTATTTTATCCTTTCTTTCTTTATTTGATTTAAACCAGTTTTAATTAGATATCTAATTAATTCAGATTTGGAAGTGTTATAAAAACTTTCTTTTTTTAAAGTGTCTAATTCTTCTTCCCATTCTGGCAAAAGAGTAACTGTCATTCTTTTAGATTTCATTAATATCACACCCTTTCTATTGTAATGAACCACTGGTTATATTTAACATTATAGTGAACCAGTGGTTACTTGTCAATACTTTTTTGAAAAATTTTTCAAAAATTAATCTCTTGCATATTTTCATCACTGATGTTATAATTATAAAAAAAAATTAAAGGAGGAATTAAATATGGCTACTGATAAACCACGATACTCAATAACAGTTGATGAAGAACTTTTTAAAGCAATTGAAGATTTTAGATTTAATAATCGCTTTTCTACCAGAAATCAAGCCACTATTGAATTAATTAAAAAAGGACTTGAAAGTTTAAAGAAAGAAAAGTCTAATAATTAGCCCATAAGGGCTTTTTGTTGTTCATAACACCCCCTTTATTCAATTTTCAATGTGCTTTAAATAGCATCTTTTATATTTTCTTTTTCAATTAAAGGTAAGATATTAATTCTTTTTAGTTGTTCATATACAAATAATCTACCTTTTTGTGTCCAATAAGTTTGTAATCTTGAACGAATAGTGCCTTTACTATCCACATAATCGTGTGTTGTGGAACTTGTATATCCTTTATCTTGATATTTTGCATAAAGTAACCAAGTTTCTCTATGTTTATATTGAATACCTAACTCATTTAGCTTTTTATTTAACCTTGTCCCACTCATTCCATAATCTTTAGCTATTTGTGTTACAGATAATAAATCTGGACATTGTAAGATTAAATCATAGTATGTAGCTTTAGGTTGCAATTCGTTTATTATTTGTTCTTGTTGTTTGTTTACAAGTGTTAATGTTGCATTTTTTTCTTTTTCTTCTTTTAATGTTGTAGCTAACTGTATTAGTGTATCAGGATTTAATAAAACTTCTTCTATCTTTTGTGGCGTTAAATACCCACCGTGTTTTCTTATGCTAGGTAAAATCTCATTTGTTACCCAACGTTTAAATTCTTTTGCTTGTGGTAATTTACTTGATAAGATAAGGGAATATAAACCACTTTCGTTTATTAGCCAAGTTTCTTGTGCTCTTCCTAAGTTATCCGTGATAGGATATTTTATCCTATCATCTTCATCAATGTGTTTTGTAATTGCTTTATTAGGTTCTTTATATCCTAAAGCCTCTGCTACATCTTTACCGACAAACCAAACTTCATCATTAATTAATAAAGTTCTAACTTCTCCAAAATTTTCGTTTTTAAATAGTTCTATGTTGTTCATAGCATCACTCCTTTGTATTAAATTTTTAATAAAATATTGTAATATTTTTCCTTTTCTTGTATAATTTTAGTATCTGCATTTATATGTGCTAGATATAGATGTAGAAATATACAAGAAAAGGAGGTGTAAAATATGATCCAAGAAAATAAAATTTTACACGATTTAACTATGTTTTATTTACAAAAAAATAATCAATCATTTAAAGATATCAAAGACTTATTTAATCAATACATAAATGCCCAAAATCAACTTACTAATTTATTTGATGCATATCTCCAAAATAAAAACGATTATAACGAATATCTAGAAGAGTATTTTAAAGTTATAGATGATATTATAGAATAGTTTCAAGCCACCCTTTTGGGGGCTTTGTTTTATACAATTATCTAATTGTAATTTCTAAATCTGCATCTTTAAATACTTCTCTAGTTTTTTGCATAAGTTTAATTATTTGTTCAATTTTAGTAAATTGTAGGTCCACTTTTACACTAAACTTAGGTGTTCTCTGAAAAAATTTCATTTTTATTCCTCCTTTTATTCAATTTTCAATGTACTGCAACAAGTTTTATATTTGTTAAATAGCGTCTTTTATATTTTCTTTTTCAATTAAAGGTAAAATATTAATTCTTTTTAGTTGTTCATATATAAATAATCTACCTTTTTGTGTCCAATAAGTATGTAGTCTTGAGTGGATAACACCTTTACTGTCTGCATAATCGTGCGTTGTAGAACTTGTATAACCTTTATCTGCATATTTAGAATAAAGTAACCAAGTATCTCTATGTTTATATTGAATACCTAATTCATTTAACTTTTTATTTAGCCATGCTCCACCTTTTCCATAATCTTTAGCTATTTGTGTTACAGATAATAAATCTGGACATTGTAAGATTAAATCATAGTATGTAGCTTTAGGTTGCAATTCTTTTATTTGTTGTTCTTGTTGTTTGTTTACAAGTGTTAATGTTTCTAATTGTTTATTTGCAATGTTTAATGCTCTAGCCATTATTTTTTCTGGAGAGTTGTATTCTTTTTCTACTTCTATAAAATACTGTCTTACTTGCTTTCCTTTTTCATTTCTCTGTATCATAGCAATTTCTTTTGCCATATCTAATTTTAATGCGTGGTCTGTTATCTCTGTATATGGATTTTTAGGATTATTGGTTTCTCTTTTTTGAGCAACCAATACATAATCTATATTTTGATTAAAGCCATACTCTAACATTCTTTTAAACCAATCAATATATTTTGTTTTAACTCCTAAAACTTGATGTAATTCCCTACCACTTATAATAGGCTCTTGATTTTCGTTTAAATCAATTTTTAATAATTCATTCATTTTATTCCTCCTTAAATTCTAAAATATCATTTACAGTACAATTCAAATAGCTACACAATTTATCTAACACTTCAATTGAAATTTGATTTGTTCGTTTGTAATATAAATTTGTCAATGTAGTTCGTGATATTCCTGTGTCCCTTGAAACTGTACTTATTTTTAATAGTCTTTCTGCCAATAAAACAGAAAACTTATTGTTTATCATAGTATACATTACCTTTCTACACCTCCTTTAACGTTTAATATATTGAACATTTTATATATTGTATTATACGCATTTTTGTTTTCTTGTCAATACTTTTTTAAAAATTTATTGAAATTTTGTTCAATATATTGTACAATTAATTTTGGAGGTGATTATTTGCTTATTTGTAATCTAAATAAATTAATGGCAGAGCGTAATTTAAAAATTACTAAAATTGCTAAAGATACAGGTATATCTAGAACTACTTTAACCTCTTTAGCAAACAACTATAGTCAAGGAATTCAATTTGATACATTAAACTCCTTATGTATGTATTTAAACGTTAATATTAATGAATTTTTTGAATATATTCCATTTGATATTTATGTTTTACCCAGTTTTGAAATCGACACAACAAATTTTTCTTATTTAAATATTAACATCTTAATAAAAGAAAACTTATTTTCATATACTTGTAAGTTATTCTTTGAACTTAAATATTCTAAAGAAGATAGCACTGTATTTTTAAAACTAATCAAAGTTGAAAATATAGATGATTTTAAATCTTTTTATTCAAAACTTACGCCTATGTTACTAATATCATTCGAAGATAAGCTTATAAATAATATAGGAGTTTTTACAGAAGAAACCTTTACAGATTACTTCT
Organism: [Clostridium] colinum; assembly: GCF_940677205.1. Classification (NCBI taxonomy): domain Bacteria; kingdom Bacillati; phylum Bacillota; class Clostridia; order Lachnospirales; family Lachnospiraceae; genus Tyzzerella; species [Clostridium] colinum. The sequence goes on from NZ_OW712331.1 coordinate 1,954,941, forward strand.
ATAATGAAAATGATGGTGCCATAAATTATAAATTTAATTGGAATTATATAACTAGCCCTTAGGGGCTTTTTTTATTATTTCTTTTCTATACCCCCCTTTTGTATTTAATTTTCAATGTACTTAACAACTTTTGTGTTGTAAACACATAATATCATTTATTTTTTAGTTTGTCAACTATTATTTTTTAATTTTTTTTATTTTTTTAAGTTGACAAACACAAATTTTAAAAGTATTATATAAAAATGGAGGTGAATTAATGGAAATATATGAAAGAATTGTTTTGTTAAGAAGAGAGTTAATAAAAAATTCTAATGGTAAAAAATTAAGTCAAGCAGAATTTGCTAAAAAAATAGGGGTTAGTCGAGATGTTATTGGAAATATTGAATATAACCGAGCACCTATTAAAGAACATATGCTCAAACTCATTTGCCAAACATTCAACGTCAATGAAGACTGGCTACGTAATGGTAATGAGCCTATATTTATTGAGAATTCTAATGATATATTAGAAGAATTCTTGAAAAAATATGAACTAAGTGAATTTATGAGCAATATTGTACGAAGATATTTGAATTTAAGTCCTGAATATCAACAGATGTTTGAAAAGTTTATTAAAGAAATGGTAAAGGAATTAAATTCTTCTGAGAATTCAAAAAAAGAAATAATACCTAACATTAATGAATTTAAAAAGCAAGAAAAACCTAAACAAGAACAAGAACTTGTCCAAATTATAGCTCGTGGGGAAGGTGTTACATACATTACAAAAGAAGAATTTGAAGAATTAAAAAGAAATTCGACAATGATAGACCCAGAAGATTATGACAAATACTTTTAAATATGGTATAATATAATTACCTAAATAATAATAGCTACACTCTACGATATACTCATTATTACTATTTAATAATTTTAGTATAAAGGAGTGTAGCTATTTATGTATAAAGCTTACAAAATTTCTCGTGATAGAGCTTGGCAAACTTTAATTGAAACAAATGTTAATGTCTTACCTGTTGACTTAAAACACATACTTAAATTTTATGGAATAAGAGTTGCTTTATTAGATTCAAATACTAAGCAAGCATTTATTGAAAACAATGTAATGTACATAAACAAAAATCTTTCAAAAGCAAGAGGGCGTTTTACCGTTGCTCACGAATTAGGACACATATTATTAAATCATAAAGATTTATCACACACAATACATAATGAAAACAATAATAAAAATATTGAAGAGTTTCAAGCTAATATTTTTGCTAGAGGGTTATTGATGCCCGCTATCGTTTTAAAAGAAATAAACTGTATTGATGCACAAGATATAGCTAATATATGTAATGTATCGTTACAATCCGCACAATATCGTTCTGAAAGAATGCAAGAACTATTAAAGAGAAATAAGTTCAATCTAAGCCCTCTTGAAAAACAAGTTTATAGTAATTTTAAAGATTTTGTTAATAATAATAAAATATAAAATTTTTAATTGCATTTTATAAATTTATGTAAAAAAGACTTAGTGTTAACTAAGTCTTTTTTCTTTTATGTAAATTTATATTTTAGTATTTCTTTATTTTTTACAATATCCCTTTTTAACCTTGCCTCATATTTTAAGCTTTTATTTCTTCTTGTTGACAATTTACCTATATTTATTACAATAGATTGCAAATTTCTAAAAGGTTTCATTTTTTTTAATAGATACTTATAATACAAAAATGGCTTTCTAACTTTTAAAATTATTTCTGTTATTTCAACACAATAAGATAATATATCTTTAACTTCTTTTATATTTTGATTATCATTTTTAACTAATTCTATTAAATCATTAATAATATTAGCAATATCTAAATTATCACTTTCTTTATCATTATAAACTTTAATTTGCTTAATATCTTTTATATCTTTTATTTTAAACAATTCATTAATTTTTAAATCTAACAAATTTTTAAGATACTTATAATTATCTAAATTAACATTTTCATTTAAATCATTGTATATATTTATAGCATCATATATATTATTTCTAACTTTATAAGTATACTTTTTATTCTTATATTTTTTAGCTAAACGAAGATAGTAAATACTAGAAGCTAATAAAATACCTATAATAAAATTTATTAACATATTAATTACCACCTTTCATTTCTAAACTTTTAAGCTTATCTAATTCATATTCTAAATTCCTAAATTCTTCTTTCAATAAATTATTTTCATATTTTAATGTTATATTCTCTTCTTGTAATGTGCTATTTTCTCTTGATAATACATTAATAACATTTTTTAATGAATTATTTTCATTTTCAATCTTTATATAAAAATCTCTTTCTTCTTTTTTAGCTTTTCTTTTATTATTTATATATTTTTTGTATATTATCTTAAGTAAATATACAAATAAAATACCTATAATAATTGCTCCAGGCTTTAATCCTAAAAAATCTATTATGGATTGAAATAAAATGCCATCCATCACAAGCTCCTTTGTAAATTTAAATATTAGATATACTAAAATAATATCATTTTATAACATAAATGTCAATATATACTAAATAATAATAAATAGCCAAAAACTTATTAATATATTTACAAATTGCTTAAATTAAACTATAATTTTATATAAAATAAATTTTTAAAAAAATAAGCTAACCCCAGGGACAAAGGAATTCTAAAGTAAAAACTCTACTCTCATTTCGAGAACCCAGCCTTATCCTTCACAAGTTAACTTACTTTCATAATAACATTATATACTCTAGATGTCAATATTATTCTATAATTTTATAAGTTAATTTTACAAATTATGTATTTTATAGATAATAAAAATATATAGAAAGGAGATTAAAATGTCATACTGTATCTATTTAAGAAAATCAAGAAAAGACCAAGAATTAGAAGCACTAAGTGAACTAGAAACTTTACAAAGACACTATGATGCTCTAATAAAAATGGCTAGAGAAAAAAACTTAAATATAGTTAAAATTTATAAAGAAGTTATTTCTGGTGAAAGTATAGATGCTAGACCTGAGATGCAAAAACTATTAGATGATGTATCTAACGGTATTTACAAAGGTGTATTAGTTATGGAGGTAGAACGTCTAGCTCGTGGTAATACAATAGACCAAGGTATAGTAGCTGAAGCATTTAAAGTTTCTAATACTAAAATAATAACACCAGCTAAAATATATGACCCTAACAATGAATTTGACGAAGAATATTTTGAGTTTGGTTTATTTATGGCAAGACGTGAATATAAAGTAATAAATAGAAGAATACAAAGAGGTAGGCTTGCCTCTGTAAGTGAAGGCAAATATATTGCAAGCACTGCACCCTATGGGTATGATAAAGAAAAAATTAAGCTAGGTAAAGGATATACTTTAAAAATAAATGAAGCACAATCTAAAATTGTTAAATTAATTTATGAATTGTATTTACAAGGTTTATCATTAAATGCAATAGCAACTAAACTAGATACAATGTGCAAACCTTTAAATTCAAAGTATTGGTCTAGGTCTACAATAAAAGATATTTTAACAAATCCTGTTTATATTGGTAAAATACGTTGGGGACATAGAAAAGAAAAGAAAATATATGAAGATGGTAAAATAAAAAAATCAAGAACACCTAACAATGATTATCAACTTATTGATGGACTACACCCTCCTATAATAGAAGAAAATACTTTTTATGAAGTACAAAAAATGTTTAAAGATAGTTATAAACCACCTGTTTGTTCTAATAAAGAGCTTAAAAACCCTTTTACTAATTTAGTATTTTGTAGTAAATGTGGTGCTAGATTAACTAGAGTTAGTAGCAATACAAAAGATAACTATTATAGTTTAAAATGTCCAACTAAAAACTGTAAAACTGTTCCTATACCCATATATTTATTAGAGCAACATTTAATTCCTATATTAAAGTCTTGGGTTGAAGATGAAACATTAATATTTAAACAAAAAGAAAATTTAAACAATAGTTTATCAACAGTTCACAGCTCATTAATATTAATAAATCGGGAAATAGAAAAAATAGAAAAGCAAATAGAAAATATACATAACCTATTAGAACAAGGTATATATAGTATTGATGTATTTATGTCTAGAAACAAAAAATTAAAAACTGAATTAGATGAATTATCTTCAAAACAATTTAAATTAATAGAAGAAGAAAACAAAATAAATAATATGGAAACTACAAAAAGAGAATTTATACCAAAAGTTCAAAATTTAATAAATCTATATGGTACAATAGAAGATGCTAGTTTAAAAAATAAACTATTAAGTGAAGTTATATACAAAATAATTTATCAAAGAGATACTAGAACAAAGAAAAATCAAAGAGACTTAGCTATGTTTAATATAACTGTTTATCCTAGCTTTTTTAAAGAATAAATAACATATATCTTGTATGGGGTTATACTTATGGTGAACCAATGGCTGTTGCTCCTATAAATAAAGTTAAACAAGTTTTAGATTATGCCATAACTGTAATACCACCCGAAAAGATATTTATGGGTATACCAAATTATGGTTATGATTGGCCTTTACCTTTTATAAAAGGGGTTACAAAAGCTAAAAGCATTGGTAATGTAGAAGCAATAGATATAGCTAGAAAAAATAATGCTGAAATATTATTTGATGAAATAGCAAAAGCTCCTTATTTTTATTATTATGATAACAATAATATAGAACACGTAGTATGGTTTGAAGACGCTAGAAGTATATATGAAAAATTAACAACTGCATTTAGTTATGGGTTTATTGGTGTTGGTTATTGGAATATAATGAGACCTTTTCCTCAAAATTGGCTTGTGCTTAGTCAACTTTTTGATATATACAAAATAACTAAATCTATATAAATTAATTTATAATATTTTGTTATCAAACTATAAAATATAAAAAGTTGACAGTAATAAAATTTACTATCAACTTTTTATATATTTTATTTGAAATATTTATTTATAACATCCCAAGTTTTATTATTTTCGTGTCCTCTTTTCCAACCTGCAATACCCTTAACATCTAGTTTTCTTGCCACTTTCATTCTTTCTTCCATAGACTTTTCATCTTCTAACCATATTTTTTTCGTACTTCCGTCGGAATAATATTCCCCATAATATTGTTTTGTCTTTTCATCCCATATAATTTTAGCATTATTATCTTCTAACAATTTTTTTGCATCTTCCATTTTTAAAGATTTAGAAACAACTGATATAGATCCGTTAGGATTTTTTGTTTCTGTCCAAACTCGAGTATAAAAAGGTACTCCCATAATAAGTTTGTCTTTTGGCACTAATTTTGTTGCCTCTGTCATATATTTTTCTGCCCACGGTAAAGAAGATACCGACCCACTTTCTTTACTTGTACTATAATGTTCATCATAAGCCATAATTATTACATAGTCAACTATTTTTCCTACTTCTTCCATTTGATAATGTGTAGTCCACGGTGTAGGTACATACATATCTACAGATACAACAAGTCCATTTTGTTTAAATATTGGTGTTGCTTCTTTTATAAACTGTAAATAATAAATTCCGTCTACTTTGGCAACATTTTCAAAGTCTATATTAATACCATCTAAACTATATTTTTTTGCATATTCTACAAGAGTGTTAATTATTTTCGTTCTTTTTTCTGGATTGCTTAAAGTATCGTGTGTTATAACTGCATCAAAGCTATTAGACACAAGCCCCCAAAGCTGATAACCCTGTTCTTTTGCCCATTTAGCATATTCTATACTACCTTTATCTTCTACATCACCTTGGCTATTTTTTATTTCAAACCACGTAGGGCATAAAACATCTAATCCATTTATAGGCTTTCTTTTTTGTTCACTATCATTTATAGGCTTTGAAGTTTGGTCCCAAACAATTTTTATACCATCTTGTTTTTGATTTGCAACTGGTTCTACAAAATTTGTTGTTGTTTCTGTTGTAATATCTGTTGTTGCTTGAGTATTATTCACTATTGTATTATTTTCTACCTTATCTATTGGTGTTTCTATTACAACAGTTCTTATATTGTTGTCCCATTCTACACTATATCCTATACTATCTGATATAGCTCTTATAGGTACCATTGTATAACCATTTATTATTTTTGCTGGCACGTCCAACTTTATAACATCTATGCTATTTTTTATGGCCTCATTACTATTTATTTTAAAAACTACCGTATTTCCATCTTTTTTAATAGTAGCTTCTTTATCTTTTTCATTCCATAATATTTCTGCATTCATTTCTTCAAAAACATCTCTTAATGGAACAAGTGTCCTACCGTCTATTATGATAGGCTCCATTTTAAAATTTTCTATTGGCTTACTATCAATAGTAATATATATTTTTTGTGAACTATAATTATGTACTTTACCGTCATATGTAAGTTTTAAATTTACCCATTCATTAGATGGAGTAGATGCAAATATAGTAAAATTACTTAATAATGTAAACATTATTATAGTAAAAACATTAATTATTTTTTTCATATTTCCTCCTTTGTGTACTTTATTATTGCTTATATATTATAATTTTTTTATTATTAAATCAACCTGTAAATAATACCATAAATTTATATATGTTTAATACTATTTATAATTTAAATTTATATTATGTAATACATACCCCACCTAAAACTTTAGATGGGGTAATTTATATTAAATATTGTTTTCTATTTTTTTAATATTTTCTTCATCTTCTTCAGATAAAAGTTTTTCTGTTTCGTTAAAATATGCTTGTATTATTTTTTCTATAACTTTTTCTTTAGATGTATCTTCAACATTAAGTGCTACTATTTTTTCTAACAATTGTTGTTGTTCATCTTCAATCTCTCTCATTCTAGTTTCAATTCTTTGTTTTTTAGTGTCAATTTCTTTAAAATAAGCTTTTTGGTTATCTATATTTATAGATTTTGCAAAAGATTCTAAAGAACCATTTGATATAGTTATATTTTTTTCACTTAAAAAATATTCTAATTGTTCTTGCACTTCATAAACTAACTTTCCTAAGTTATCATATCTAGTTACGATATGTTTATAGTTATTAAAATCATCTAAGTTTGTTTTTAAAGCACGAGAATTTTTTACGTTATATTTATTATACGTATAATTTAAAAAATTTATATAATAAGAATATACCACTGTTTTTTTATTTAATAATGACACTAACTTAGCTTGCTTTTTTTCGTTTAATTTTAGCTCAAAAATAATTTTTTTTCTAAAAGCATAAATAAGAACTATTGTAAAAACTAATGTTATACAAAGAATAGATAAAGATAAAAATACAGATTCATTTAAAGATACAGATATTAATGTTAATACAATTATAGCTAATCCAAGAACTATTGATATAGCAAATGAAAACTTATGCAATACTTTATATGCAAATTGTAGCCTTTCTCTATCTAAAACTGTACGTTCTTTTTCATCTCTTATTAAATTTATATCTCTAGATAAAAGTCTTTTAGAATTTTCTGCATCTTCTATTTGATATAGAGCATCATGAGCATCTTCTTCTAATGTTTCTAGTTTATTTATAGAGCTATCAAAATCTCCCAATTGGTATCTTATAGCTTTTCTTTCATTATTAAGCTGTACAAATTTTGTAATAAGAGATTTTAAATACTTTGTATCTTCTTCTGATAAATTATCATAACATTTTAAATCTTCTAAAATAGTTTCGCATTCTTTTCTTTTTTTATCTAAATATAATCTGTGTCTATCAAGCTTAAGGCTATCATCACAAAGCTCCACAGCTTTAAGAACTTTATCATCATCTTCACTGTCTTCTAATAAAAAAACATATTCTCTAAATTTAGAATATTCATAAGAATATTCGTTTAATGTTTGTCTAGAATCTAATACCTCTTCTGTTCTAAACTTAGACAAAAAACGATTTAATAAACCCTTTTGCTCCTTTTCATCTGATGTATCTATATAGCTATTTTCGTTTTTTAATAGGCTATTATCTATCTCTTGCTCTAAGGCACTGTCAAAGCTGTTTTCCTTATTGCTTGAAATCATTTTTTAAGCCCCCTTTGTTATTATTTAATATTATAACTATACATATAATATTTTCAAATATATTATATTATATTCTACTTTTTTTTACAATAGTTTTTAAAAATATAATTATTTAATAAATAAAAAATAGCTTATATATAGTAAATATAATAAGCTAGATAATAATATATCTAGCTTATTTTTTTATTATTTTAAAATATCTTTTGTTATATCTTGTGGTATTACAAATTCTACTGTGCCCATAGAACCTGGTGCAACTTCATACTCATCAAAACATAATACTAAATTCTTGTCTTTGTTAAAATAAAAATTTTGATTTTCTTTTATTTGTTTAAAATCATTTTCTGGCATATCTGAATCTATAAAATAAGATTTGTTAGTATCTTGTTTCATTTGTTCTCTCATTTGTTCTTTAATATTTTGGCTTAAAACTTCTACATAATTACTATCTGCTTTAAATATGTCTTTAAGCTCTATTATATTGCCTTTTTCTTTATCTACGTTATATATTTTTGAATACATATATCCACTTGCGTTTATTTCTGTACCTTTTATTCTTAAACTAAATAATTTTTCATCATCTGTAAGCGTATCATAAGTTATATCTAAGCTTTTATTGTCTCCTTGTTTAAATTCTTTTTTAAACTCTTCTGTAAGATTTTTTATATATTCATCTGTTGATTTATTAAGTTCATCTAAAGATTTATTATTGTTAGCATCTGTAGCAACTGGTGCTTCTACGCTAATATTTTTATCTTCTTCACTATATTTATTTATAGTAATAACATCTACTATTTTTCCTATAACTGGTATTTTGCTCATAGCTAAAGCTATATTTTGGTTTAAATTTGGTAAAGCAACAAATATAGCTATCACTGCAACAGATGCAATAGATAAATATTTTAATTTATTTTTTTCATTTTCTTTTTTAGCTTGTTCAATACTTTTTTTCATAAGAAACACTCCTTCTTCTTTTACATTAATATTATCATATTCTTTTTTTAGTTTTTCTATTATATCCCTATCTTCCATATTATACCTCCCCAACAATACTTTTCAATTTATTAAGACAACGATATAACTTTGATTTAGCTGTATTAACATTTATGTTTAATACATTGGCAACATCTTCTATTTTTAAATCTTCAAAAAATCTTAATATAACAATAGCTTTTTCATCATTATCTAAACAATTTAAAGCATTTTTTAAATCTATATTTTCATATTTGTCCTCAAAAGGTATATTAGTTTCATATATATCTTCTGTTATATGTATATTTTTTGATAAAAAAGTTTTACATTGATTTATAACTATTCTATATATCCAAGTATCTACATACTTATCTTCTTTTAATAAATTCGCATTTTTAATAGCCTTATATGAACACTCTTGTATTATGTCCATAGCATCTGCTTCATTCTGAACATAAGAAAATGCTAATTTATAATATTTATTATAATTTTTTAGGAGAGTATTTTCTATTAGGTATACCTTAGTTTTTTTCATTATCAAATTCACCTCCTATATATTAGACTATATTATATTAAATAAAGTTTCAAATTTTTTAAATATTTTTTATTTAAATTTTAAAATATATGTATACAATACAAATAATTGTTAAAAATAATATTATCACATACAACATTTAGGAGGAAAATATGGAAATATTAAAGGTTTCAGCAAGTTCACAACCAAAGTCTGTTGCTGGTGCAATAGCGGCAATAGCAAGAAATAATAAAAAAATAGAAATAGAAACAATAGGTGCTGGTGCAGTAAATCAAGCTGTCAAAAGTATTGCAATAGCTAGAGGATATGTTGCTCCAAATGGAATAGAGCTTATATGCACACCTGCATTTTCTCAAATAGATGTAGACGGTGAATTAAAAACATCTATTAAATTTGTTGTAGAAAAAAGATAGTTATATAATTAATATCTACCTGTAAAAATCCCCTATAAAGATATAATAATCAATTTTTTGAATACTTCCGTATTCAAAAACAAGTATTCCTAAAATTTATCAAAATTAAGTCATACCTTAATTGTAATAAAAATAATGCTGTAGAAAAAATCTACAGCATTATTTTTATATATTCTCTATTTGCCAATCTATTTCTTTTAAACCATTTTGTTTTAAAAATTGATTTGTTTTAGAAAAAGGTCTACTTCCAAAAAATCCTCTACTAGCAGAAAGAGGGCTTGGATGAACAGATTTTAATATTAAATGCTTATGATTTGTTATAAGTGGTATTTTAGATATAGCGTTATTGCCCCAAAGGATAAAAACAACTGGACTTGTTTTTTCATTTAAAACTTGAATTATTTTATCTGTAAATATTTGCCAACCAATATCCTTATGAGAATTAGGGTTACTATCTATCACTGTTAATGTTGTATTTAAAAGTAATACCCCTTGCTCTGCCCATTTTTTTAAATATCCATTGTTGGGTATGTATAGTCCTAAGTCTGTAGATAGTTCTTTATATATATTTTGCAAAGATGGTGGTATTCTTATCCCTTTATTTACAGAAAAACTAAGCCCGTGAGCTTGTCCTTTTTGATGATATGGGTCTTGCCCTAATATTAACACTTTTGTATCTTCATAACTAGTATAGTGTAATGCGTTAAATATATCTTGCATAGGTGGGTATACTATTTTAGTTTTATAGTCATGTTTTAATTTTTCTCTAAGATTTAAATAATAATTTTTTTTAAATTCTTCATCTAAATAATTTTTCCAATCATTTTTTAATATTTCTGCCAAAAATTAATCACTCCTTTTTTATAATAACCCCATTAACATATTTTGAATAATCTTCTATAATTTTATAATACATTTCTTCTATTAAATTATAGTCTTTTTCTACAACATTATTATCGCTATTTATAAAAGCAACTTCAACAAAAATATTTTTCATATAATCCTCTATCTTTTTTTAAGTTAATATATGATTATATGCGTTTGTATTATTCATTATTTTAATATTAAACCCATTATAACATATATTTATATTATATTAAACATTTTTTAGGAGATTTTATGAAAAAAGCCGTTGCATATGTTAGAATGTCTACCGATAAACAAGACTATTCCATAGAAAGTCAAAAAAGAACTATTGATGAATATGCTAAAAAAAATAACTATTTGATAATAAACTATTTTGAAGATAAGGGCATATCTGGTAGAGATGCTGAAAAAAGACCAGCCTTTATGGAAATGATAGAAGAAAGCAAAAAATCTTATTTTGATTATGTTCTTATATATGATAGCTCCCGTTTTGCTAGAAACTTAGAGCAATCTTTAATATATAAATCTATATTAAAAAAAAATAATGTAAATTTAATTTCTATAACTGAACCTACATTAGATGATGATAGCCAACTTATAGCAGATGCCCTATTTGGTGCTATGAATGAAATGTATTCTAGAAAATTATCCAAAGTTGTAAAACGAGGTATGATAGAAAAAGCTCTAAAAGGTGAATATATCTCTTGTGCTCCTTATGGATATTATAAGCCTAAAAATAAACCTCTTGTTATAATAGAAAAAGAAGCCTCTATTGTAAAAAAAATCTTTCAAGAATTTTTAAATGGTAAATCTACCTATGCAATAGCTAAAATATTAAATGAAAATAATATAAAAACAAAAAAAGGCAATAGCATAGATACTCGTTTTATAAAAAAAATTTTAACAAATCCTACATACAAAGGTTATTATAGATTTGAAACCGACGGAAAAGTTATTTTAAATAAATCAAATCATATTCCTATTATAGATGAAAATATATTTGACCAAACTCAAAATATATTTAATAATAATATAAAAAGAATAAATAGTAAAAAAAAGCCTTTAGAATATAATAAACATTGGCTTGTAGGTATAATGAAGTGTATTTATTGTAACAATACTTTTGTTTATGCAAAATATTATAACAATAGACAAGATAGATTTAGATGTGGTGGTTATACTTGTGGAAAATGTGATAGCTCTTTTTCTATTGGTATATACAATATAGAAGATATAGTTTTAAAAAAAATTGAAGAAAACTACCCTAACAAAACATATAAAGTAAAAATAAAAAATGATAATAGACAGAAAAAATATAATATGTTAAAAGATATAGAAAAATACAAAAATGCTTTAGAAAGGGCTAAAAATGCCTACCTTTTAGGCATTGATACGGTAGATGAATATAGCCAAAATAAAGTTTTTTTTACAAATAAAATAAAAACATTAGAAAAAGAATGCCTTAATATAAAAGAGGATAATAAAAATATAGATGAAATTTCTATATTAAATGTTTTAAAAGGTAATTATGATATGATATTAAAAAATAAAATGGCTAAATTACTTATCAACAAAATATTAGTAGATGGTAAAAACAGAAAAATTACAATATTTTTTAACGTATAATGTTGTATTCTATTACAATGTAGACAACAAGACTGCCTTACAAGTGATGTGTTAGGCCCTGCTAGAGCAGAATGTTTTACTCATCTTGGAAACAAGACTATTCAAGAAGGAGATATTATAGACCCACCTTCTAATGCAGCTAGTGTTTCTATTGAAAATTTAAGAGTAAAAAAAGTTATTGTATCTGACAAAGAGCCAAACCCATTTAAAAATGGTTTTTGGGATATAACTTTAAAATATGTATTTGTATATACATTAATATTTAGAGAAGCAGATGGCACTGTTATTGGTAGAGTACACGCTAATAGTATCTATACTAAAAAGGTAACTTTATTTGGTTCTATTGGTACAGAAATATCTATCTCTACTGATTTATTCAACCAACACGGTTCTGGTTGTAGCGAATTAAACTCAGACCCATTTGTTTTAGTAGAATCTAAAGCTATTGCTCTTGGTGCTGAGCTTAGATACCAAAACAGACAATGTTGCTGTGGAGATGAAGCTTTAGAACCAACAGAAGTAGGCATTACTATCGGTTTATTTACAATTATTAAATTATTTAGACTTGTAAACCTTTCTGTATTATCTAGAGGCTTCTGTATACCAAAAGAATGTGAAAATATTTCTCCACTTAACCCTTGTGAATTCTTTGATAGCTTAGATTTCCCTATGGACATTTTTGCTCCACCACAAAAAAAGGAATTTTTAGCAGGTATTAGCGGTAACATACCAAGAGAAAATGTTGATGGTGATAATAATAACAACTGTGGTTGTAACAATGGTTGCGGTTGCTCATTAGGTAATCTTGGTAACAACTCTAGCTGTGGTTGTAACTTTAGATAATATTTTTAAACCTAAATTTTAATTTTTAAACTTATATTATAGGCAAAGTCATAAAAATTTTATGGCTTTGCCTAATGTGTCGACTTTGTCAACAACATTTTAAAAAAATAATTCTATTATTTTTTGAGGTACTGTATGAAAAAAGCAAGGTTTTTACGCACAAGGGCTAAAGCCCCTTAAAACCTAGCTTTACGTATCCGAGGCAAAGCCCCGTATACGATTTAAAATGAGAACTCTTCGTTCTCATACTCTCCATTTTTAATTAAATTTTATTTTATATACAGTCTGAAGCAAAGTCACAAAAATTTTATGACTTTGCATTTTTATATTCATAAATATGTTTTATGAACATTTTTATCTTTATGAATATTATTAAATATATATTGCATTTTTATAAATTTACTGTTATTATATAGCTTGAATATATTTTTTAGGAGGAAGTAAAATGTTAGAAAGTTTTTCTTTTTTAAAGACATATTTTCCGTTATACATTGAAGGTACTTTAATAACTGTTATTATCTCTTTATTTACAGTTTTATTTGGTACTGTTATTGGTGTAATATTTGCTTTAATGAAGTTATCAAAAATAAAAATAGTAAATAAGATAGCTTGTACATATATAGAAATTGTACGTGGTACCCCTGTTTTAGTTCAGGTTTTTATATGGTATTATGGTTTATCATCTCTTATTATAATACCTGATATTTATATAGGTGATAGCTTAAATCTTGCTCAATTAATACCTGGTGCTTTAGCGCTTGCTTTAAATTCTGGTGCTTATGTTGCTGAAATTATACGAGCTGGTATATTAGCTGTTGATAAAGGCCAAACAGAAGCCGCCGAATCTTTAGGTATGAAATCTCCTATGATTATGAGATATATTATAATGCCTCAAGCTATTAAAAATATTTTACCTGCTATAGGTAATGAGTTTGTTGTATTAATAAAAGAGTCTTCTATCCTTTATGTAATAGGTATACAAGAGCTTATGGCAAAAACTTCTACAATACAGTCTTCTACGTTCCAACCTGTAGCTCCACTTATTGTAACATCTATCTTATATTTTATCTTAACATTTAGTTTGTCAAGGCTTATTGGTAAGTTTGAAAGGAGATTAAATAAAAATGATAGAAATTAAAAATTTAAGTAAAAGTTTTGGTAATAATCAAGTTTTAAAAGGAGTAACAACTACCATTACTAAAGGAGAAGTGGTTGTTGTTATAGGCCCATCTGGTTCTGGTAAAAGTACCTTTTTAAGATGTCTTAATAAGCTTGAAGATATTACATCTGGAGATATAATATTTGAAGGAACAAATATAACAGATAAAAAAGTAGATATTAGTATACATAGACAAAAAATGGGAATGGTTTTTCAACACTTTAACCTTTTTCCTCATTTAACCATATTAGAAAATATTACAATAGCTCCTATTAAAATAAAAAAAATAGATAAACAAACTGCCGAAGAGGAAGCTTTAAAGCTTTTAGGCCTTGTTGGGTTAAAAGATAAAGCTAATATGTATCCTCCTAGCTTATCTGGTGGTCAAAAACAAAGAATTGCTATTGTACGTGCTTTAGCTATGAAACCTGATGTTATGCTTTTTGACGAACCTACCTCTGCCCTAGACCCAGAAATGGTTGGAGAAGTTTTAGAAGTTATGAAAAATTTAGCTAAAGAAGGTATGACTATGGTTGTTGTAACTCACGAAATGGGATTTGCTAAAGAGGTTGCTACTAGAGTTATATTTATGGAAGGTGGAAACATCTGTGAAGAAGATACACCTGAAAATATTTTTACCAACCCTCAACACCCTAGAACAAAAGAGTTTTTATCTAAAGTATTATAAATAATAAAAAAATAACAAAAAACATTAAAAAATATATGCTTTTTGTTATTTTTTTTATTATCCATAATTAAATATTATTAAAAAAGATTTAATAAGTTAATATTATTATGCTACTTTATAAAAAAAGCTTATTTCTTTACACAAGAGCTAAATCCCCTAGAAATCTAGCTTTTTACACAATATAAGTCTTTACCCTGTCTTGTGATTAGAATTTTTATGCCTTACATAAATTTTTTATGCAAAATATAAAAATAAAAAAATTAATCTAAAATATTTTGTCTATAATCTGAATAATACTACATTATTATAATTATACCAAAACTTACAATTAGAAAAAATAAATTATATGTAGTATAATATATTTAAAGCTGTAAACATATAAACAACGTTTACAATTTTAAAAAAATATAAAAATATATTAAAATTACTTTAAAAATTATTAATAAAAGGAGCTTTTATATGAAAAAAATAAATTATAAAATAATATGTTTTGTAAGCCTTTTTATTATTCTTTTATTAGGGGTTAGCCTTAAAGGTAAGGAAAATTATATCCCCTATCCAGATTTTTATAGTAAAGCGTGTAATAAAAATATAGATACAATTTTTTATAATGATAGTGATAAAATTAAATTTAAAGAAAAAAATAATGATACAATTTTTACAACTGATAATCCTAGAACAGAAGATTTTAAAGAAAATATGCTAATTAAAGGCATAGTATTTAAAGAACAATCAAATATAACTAATAGCTTATATTCTGTTTTAGCTATATTTTTAATAGGAGCAACTGTATTTTTAATATATAAAAAAACAAAGAAAAATCCTATTGCTATAAAAGAATTTAATATAGAAGACAAAAATAATATATTTTTTAAAGATATAGCAGGCAACGAAGAAGCTAAAGAAAATGCTAAAGACATAGTAGATTTTCTTAAATGCCCAGAAAAATATAAAAAACTAAACGCTCGAGCACCTAAAGGTATTATATTTTATGGTGAACCTGGTACTGGAAAAACAATGTTAGCCAAAGCAATTGCCTCTGAAGCTGGTGTGCCTTTTTATTCTGTTTGTGGCTCAGACTTTGTAGAAATGTATGTAGGGGTTGGTGCTTCTAGAGTAAGAGCTTTGTTTAAAAAAGCTAGAGAAAGTAAAAAAGCTGTTATCTTTATAGATGAAATAGATGCAATAGGTAAAAAAAGAGCTACCTCTCTACAAAACACAAATGAAGAAAGAGAACAAACATTAAACGCTCTTTTAACAGAAATGAGTGGATTTTCTAGTGATGAAACTATAATTGTTATAGCCACTACAAATCGTTTAGATATATTAGATGATGCTCTTGTTCGTGCTGGTAGGTTTGATAGACACATAGAAATAGGCCTGCCTGATAAAGTTGCTCGTGAAAAAATTTTATCTTTATTGTTAAAAAATAAAACAATAGATAAAAATTTAAATATAAAAGATATAGCCAAAAAAACTGTATATTTTAGCGGTGCTATGCTAGATGCACTAGTAAATGAGTCTAGTATTATGGCTATAAAAGATAATAACAACGAAATAAATATTAATCATATAGATAAAGCATATTTAAAAATAATAGCTGGTGATGAAAGAAAAGATACCTCATTTTTAACACAACAAGATAAAAAAATAACTGCTATACACGAGGCGGGACACGCAGTAGTTACAAATATTTTAAACGTTGCTACTATATCAAAAATATCTATATTACCTACCATAAAGGGAGCCGGTGGTTTTTGTTTAAATATATTTGAAGATAAATTATTTAAAACTAAGCAAGATATAGAAAATCAAATAATAAGTTTATATGGTGGACGTTGTGCCGAAGAAATTATGCTTGGAAGTGAAAACATTACAACAGGTGCATACAATGATATAGAAAAAGCTACTAAAATTATTGTAGACTATGTATCTAAATATGGTATGCTTAAAGATAATATTTTAAGCTATAATGTTTTAAAAGAAGATGAAAACATTATAAAAGAATATAAAACTATAGCTACTACACTATATGAAAAAGCTAAAAATATCTTAATAGAAAACAAAAATACTCTTGAAAAATTAGTTGATACATTATTAGAAAAAGAAACCTTAAACGAAGAAGAAATATACCATATATTAAAAAACTAGTTAAAAGCCTGTCACACTTTTCTTTGTTTTGAATAGTATAATATTAGGACAAAGGAAAGGAGGTGTTACCTTGACATATGGTTGGTTAGGTAATCGTTGTGGCAATAACTGGTCAAATAATGGTTGTTTTAACAATTGTGGTTGCAATAGATGTGGCTGGAACAATGGTTGGAATAATGGCTGGAATAATGGTTGCTTTAACAGATGTGGCTGTAATAGATGTGGTTTTACACCATATAATAACTTTAACAACTCTGGTTTTAACAACTATCAATATGATAGTTTTAATAACTTTGGTTATAGATATTATTAGTATTTTTACTAAATTTTTAAAGTATAAATTGTATTTATATAATGTTTAATTAAATTAATATTTTGTGCCCCCTTAAAATAATTTTTTATTTATAGCCTAAAGATTTTTATCTTTTGTCTATAAAAAAGGTTGAAGAAAAATTCTTCAACCTTTTTTATTATAACCATCTGTAAGATTGTTTATCTACAAAGCCTTTATTTTTTAATATTGTTTTTAAACAATCTGCCCATTGTTTAGTTTCTTCTATATTTTCTGCTAAAACAGAGCCGTGCTCGCCTTTATTAAATATATGCAAACTATAAGGTACATTTTTATTTTTTAAAGCAATACCAAGCTCTAAAGTATTTATAGCACTAACTGCCGTATCCTCTAATGTATGCCATAAAAACATTTCTGGCATATCTTCTCTTACATTTTTTTCTAAAGATAGCATTTTTCTAAGCTCCATATCTTCTCCTACAAGATTATTAGCAGACCCTTGATGAGCATAGCTTTCACATAAAGATACAACTGGATAACATAAAACTGCTAAATCTGGCTTTGCTGATAATTTATCTATATCATCTTTATTATCTTGTTCAAATTTATCAAAAAATTCGGCAACGCAACCTGCTAAATGCCCTCCGGCAGAAAATCCTATTATACCAACTTTATTTGGGTCTATATTAAATTTTTCTGCATTATATCTTACATATCTTATAGCACGTTTAGCATCAATTAATGGTACTGGGTGTTTATATGGTGCTACTCTATATCTTAAAACAAAAGCATTTACACCAAAAAAGTTTAACCATCTTGCCATTTTTTCGCCTTCTGTTGCACAAAGCCCATAGCCACCACCAGCTAATATAACCATAGCCCCTCTTATTTTTTTATCGTCTATTTCATCTTCTACAATATAAGCATCTATTTGGCAACTATTTTCATTTTCTACATTTTTTATATTTTCATCAAATAAAGGTATATTTTCTTCCCATAAATTATAAGTTTTCATATTTATTCTCCTTTGTTTATATTATTTTTTATATTGTTTTTATAACTTTAGCCGGATTTCCCGCTATTACTACATTGTCTCCAAAACTTTTTGTAACAACTGCCCCTGCCCCTACTACAACATTATTACCTATTGTTACACCTGGGCATATAACAGAGTTTCCCCCAAGCCAACAATTATCTCCAATAGTTATTTTTTTAGCATATTCTATTCCGCTATTTCTCTCAATAGGGTCTATTGGGTGTGTAGCTGTATATATAGCTACATTAGGAGCTATCATACAATTTTTACCTATCCTAACTTCTGCTACATCTAAAATAACACAATTAAAATTAGCATAAAAATTTTCTCCAACATAAATATTTTTACCATAATCACATCTAAAGCTTGGCTCTATGTATATATCATTGCCTGTGCTTCCAAAAAGTTCTTTTAAAATTTTTGTTTTTTTATTATTATCTTCTACATCACATTCGTTAAACTCTTTACACATTTTTCTTGCATAAGTTCTCATTTCTACAAGCTCTTTATCTGTTGGGTCATAAGGCATCTGTGCTAACATTTTTTCTCTTTCAGTCATAAATGTTCTCCTTATAATAGCTTTATTTCTAGGGCAACTACTCCGTATTTTTTTATATCTTCTATTGTATAATATTGTTCCATATCTTTATAATTAGCTATTTCATCTTCTTTATAACCAATAGATATTTTATCAAAATCTTTATATAGTTGTTTGAAATTTTTATATCTATATATATTTTTAACTTTTACATTTAAAATTTGTTTATTATCTATATTAACAAATTGTATATTATCATTTATTAATATTTTTTGCCTTTTTTCATCATACAATCTTAGCTCAATAGTCTTGCTACCTTGTTTTATAAGGTTAAAAGGTTCATTATATAAATTCATAACGTGTGTTTTCATATATATTTCCTAGTCTGTTAATATTTTATACCCTGTTTCAGTAACTAATATAGTATGTTCCCATTGAGCCGATAGTTTATTATCTTTTGTATAAACTGTCCAGTTATCATCACCTATATAACAATCAAATGTTCCTTCGTTAATCATAGGCTCTATTGTAAATACCATATTAGGCACCATTATCATAGTTTTAGCACTTGTTCTATAATGATTAATATTAGGCTCTTCGTGAAATTTTATACCTACACCGTGTCCCGTTAATGCTCTAACCACACCATAACCGTGTTTATCGGCTATATCATTTATAACATTACCTATATCCGATATAGGTCTATAAGGTTTTACTGCCTCTATGCCTGCCATCAAACATTCTTTTGTAACTTCTACAAGTTTTTTAGCATTTTCTGGTACATTTCCTATCATATACATACGGCTCATATCTGAATAATAACCATTTAAAATAGACGTTATATCTAAATTTATTATATCTCCATTTTTTAATATTTCATCTTTAGACGGTATGCCGTGGCATATAACATTATTTATAGATGTACAACAACTTTTAGGAAATCCGTTATAGTTAAGCGGGGCTGGTATTGCTCCTGCATCTATCGTTAGCTTATGTACCATATCATTAATTTCTAGTGTAGATACACCTTCTTTTATTATTTTTTCTACCTCATCTATGATAGATTTAGTAAGTTTTGCCGATTTTTCTATTCCTTCAATCTGTTCTTGTGTTAATATTAGGTTTCTATCTGGCAAAGGATAACCTTCTTTTTGAAAAGGTTGTAACATTTCTTCATCTTTTCTTAAATGGCAAGATTTATATTTTTTACCACTACCACACCAACATTGTTCATTTCGTTCTATATTAAACAAATTTATCCACCTCCTTAGTGTAATATAATATAGCCTCTTTAAACTTATTTTGATTTAACATATCTTTACCCTCTTTAGATAAAGTATAAACCCCTCTTTCTATTCGTTTAAAATATCCATAATGATTTTTTTGTAAAATATAACTTGCATTTTGTATATTAAATTGTTTTTTTATATAAGAAGGGCTAGCTTTTTCTATTTTGTTTAAAACACAAGCTAAAAAGATAGTTTGCTCTCTATAAGCTGTTAATATATTATCTTTTTTGCTACTACCACCTATATTTATATCTAAATTTCGTCTTCCTATTTCATTTAAAATTACTGTTCTTTTTCTTGTTTTTGCTTTTATCTTTTTATCTTGTGGTTCTAATATTATTTCTACTGTTTTTAAAGGACTATCTAATGCAACTGTTATAAGCCCTATATCCATAGTCTTTAATATTTTTAACATATGTTTAGTTTCTTTTTTTCTAAAATTTTTAGGTCTATTAATAGCTACAAAAACTTTGTCTGCAAATACCTTTCTATCCATAGCTTGATACAATAATTTTAAATTAAAGCTTTTTTTCATTTCTATAACAATAAGTTTGTTTTCATATAAACAAGCTATATCACAGTTTTTAACTTCTGCTTGAACAATGTATCCATTTTTTAAAAGATATTCTTTTATAGGTTTATAAAGTTCTGTTTCTTTCATATATTAACGATTTTTAAAGAAATTTTCTATTTCTTCTACTGTTTTTATAATATCTTTAGACAAATTTTCATAACCATTTTTAGTAACAAGTATATCATCTTCTATTCTTATGCCTATACCCTCTTTAGCTATATAAAGTCCTGGTTCTACTGTTATAACCATGCCTTCTTTAAGCTCTGTTACACTGCTATGTGATACATCGTGTGTGTCTAGTCCTAAATAATGGCTTACACCGTGATAATAATAATTAGATATTTCACTTTTATCTTTTATAAGCCCTATTTTTACAAGCTCTTTTTCATAATGTTCTATTAATATTTCATTAAGCCTTTTAAATGGTAAACCTGGTTTTATAGCTTCTATAACTTTTCTTTGACCTTCTAAAACTATATTATATATTTGTTTTTGTCTGTCGCTAAATTTTCCATTAGCCGGAAATGTTCTGGATATATCCGAGCTATAATAACCATAAGTTGCTCCTAAATCTATAAGGATAAGTTCTCCGTCATTTATTTTATCATTATTTTCTCCATAATGTAATATAGTTGCATTGCTACCGCTAGCAAGTATTGTGTTAAATGCTTTATCTTTAGAGTTGTTTCTTTTTATTTCATAATCAAAACAAGCCTCCAGTTCATATTCCATTATGTTAGGAGATGTATTTTTCCATATATTTTCTATTCCTTGTTTTGTTATAGATATTGCTTTTTTTATATTTTCTATTTCTTCTTTTTGCTTAAAAAGCCTAAAATAGCTTATATTGTTATAAATATTTTTTATACTAACATATGGATAGCTTTGTTTTATTATTTCGGCTTGTCTAAATGCCTCTTTATCATTTTCTAAATATCTATTTTCTAAGTCTAAATATACATATTGTATATTATTTTTAAACAT
This sequence comes from [Clostridium] colinum, assembly GCF_940677205.1. Taxonomy (NCBI): domain Bacteria; kingdom Bacillati; phylum Bacillota; class Clostridia; order Lachnospirales; family Lachnospiraceae; genus Tyzzerella; species [Clostridium] colinum. The sequence goes on from NZ_OW712331.1 coordinate 1,976,909, forward strand.
AGCATTATAAAATATTTTTTCAAATTCATCTAAATATTTTATATTTTCTATGCTAGATATATTTTTAGATTCTTCTTCATCAATAGTTTTACCTTCCCATTTTGCCTTAAGCTCATCATATCTTTCTATAAATAAAGTTTCTTCTATATTTTTATCATTTTTTATTGCCATATATATAAGATGAGGTTTATCTATGCCTGTCATATAATAAAAATTTCTATTAGGCTCAAATGAGAAAAACTGGTCACAAGTTTTATGTTTTGCCTTACCTGCAAATAAAATTACTATACTGTTTTCTTCTAAAGCGTTTATTATTTTTTTACGATTATTTTTAAAAAAATCTGTCATAACAACACCTCGTTTTATTTTAAAGTTTTATAGCTTTCTTCTTTAAACCCTACTAAAACTGTATCATCATTTACAAATATAGGTCTTTTCACAAGCTTTCCATCTGTTGATAAAAGCTCTAACATTTCATCTTCTGTCATATTTTTAATTTTATCTTTAAGTCCCATTTCTCTATATAAAACACCACTTGTATTAAAAAACTTTTTAAGCTCAAGTCCACTTTTTTTATACCACTTTGTTAACTCTTCTTTTGTTGGGTTATTTATTGTTATATCTCTATCTATAAAATCTATATTATTATCTTGTAAATATTTTTTAGCTTTTTTACAAGTAGTACATTTAGGGTATTGTAAAAATAAATTGTTCACTTCTATTACCTCCTTTTTATAATATTATATAATTAAAAATTAATTTTATCAATTACATAACTTAAAAATTTTTAACATTATTTAAAAATAGCCCTTCTTTTTTTACTAGTTGGTTTAATAAATCAAAATCTATATAAAACAAATTTTCAATAGAATTTTTATCTTCATCACATAAATTATTGATAATATTATAAAATTCATTTTCTTTAATATCAAATTCTTTCCTTAAAATCTTGATATCTTCATCTTCAAAACCAATATTAATATACATACTTATTTCACTCGTTTTTCTATTTTTATTTATATAATCATTAACAACAACTAACTTATAAAAATATTTAATAATTAAATTACACTACAAATTTAACATTTAAGATATTATTAGTTAAGTTATTTTATATACAATCAATTTTTTGAATACTTCCGTATTCAAAAACAGGTATTCCTAAAATTTATCAAAATTAAGTCATACCTTAATTGTAATAATAAAAAGGCTAAAGATAAAATCTTTAGCCTTTTTTATATCACATAGCATATAACAGCATTAAGCTGGGTTAGGTGCATCTACTGGGCAAACACTTGAACAAGTGCCACAGTCTATACAAATGTCTGGATCGATTACGTATTTAGTATCTCCTTCAGAAATTGCGTTAACTGGACATTCTGCTGCACAAGCACCACAGCTGATACAATCATCATTAATAAAATATGCCATAATAAACCCTCCTAAATATATTTTTTAAAACCTATTTGCATATACTACTCGTATTAGCAAAATTATAAATTAAAGCAAAAAAATGTAAAAATAAATTTTACATTACCATTTTATAATAAATATTATATTTTATCAAGTATATTTTTAATTATAAACCACATTATTTTTTATAAGTACTTAATTTTCATTATAGTATAAATCCACATTATAAAATATAAAAAACTTGAAATATTAAGTATTTTTATTACTTAAAATATAAAATTTAATATTTATTAAAGTATTATATAAGTTTTTTTAATAAGTTATATTAATAATACTTATATTTATTAATTTATACCAAAATAATATTTTTATTAACTCCTATTTTTACCAACATATAATTGATATATAAATTTATATGCTATATAATAAATTTACAAAAACTTTTAAGGAGGTAAATTATGATAGATAAAAACCTTGCAAATGAAATTTTGACAGAAGCTACATCAAAAGGAGCAGATTTTGCTGAAATTTTTATAGAAAATAATGACAAATCATCTATTTCTCTTGTTAACGGCAAAGTTAATAGCTCTTTATCTGGTTTAGAATTTGGCTTAGGCATTAGATTATTTTATAATGGTAAAACTATTTATGCCTACACTAATGATTTAAGCCGTGAAAGCCTATTAAAAATGGCTTCTGAAGTAGCAAAATCTACAAAATCAAATAGAAAAATAAATATATTAAATTTTGATAAAACAGACTATAAGGAAATAGGTATACATAAAGCCAAAATATTACCTACTTCCATTAAAAAAACTAAAATAGTTGATATGTTAAAAGAAGCTAGCGACACAGCTTTTTGCTATGACAATCTAATAACAGAAACTATTTCATCTTATATGCACTCTATACAAGATGTATGTATTATAAATACAAAAGGTCTCTTTACTGAAGATAGAAGAGTAAGAACAAGATTTTCTATTGATGCTATTGCATCTAACGAAACTGAAAAACAAACTGGTAGTATGCGTCCTGGAGCTTTAATGGGCTTTGAATTTTATGACACTATAAATTTAAATGATTTAGCTAAAGAAGCTAGCCGTTCTGCCGTTACTATGTTAAAAGCAAAACCTTGCCCTAGTGGTAAAATGCCTGTTGTTATAGATAATGGGTTTGGTGGAGTTATATTTCACGAAGCTTGTGGCCACGGCTTAGAGGCTATAAAAATAGCTCGTGGAGATAGTGTATTTGCAGGAAAAATAGGACAAAAAGTAGCAAGTGATAAAGTAACTGCAATAGATGATGGAACTATCCCTAACAAATGGGGCTCTATCAATATAGATGATGAGGGAACAAAAACTCAAAAAACTGTTTTAATAGAAAATGGTATTTTAAAAAATTATCTTGTTGATAATTTTTACGGAGAAAAAATTGGTATGAAATCTACTGGTTCTTGTAGGAGAGAATCTTATAAATATGCTCCTGTACCTAGAATGAGAAATACTTTTATTGCAAACGGTGATGACAAAAAAGAAGATATTATAAAAAATACCAAAAAAGGTATATATGCAAAATATATGGGTGGTGGCTCTGTAAATCCTGCAACTGGCGAATTTAATTTTAACGTTCAAGAGGCTTATCTTATAGAAAACGGTAAAATAACTACACCAGTAAGAGGAGCAACCTTAATAGGTAAAGGAGAAGAAGTTTTAAAAGATATAGATATGGTATCTAATACTTTAAGCCACGCCGAAGGTATCTGTGGTGCATCTAGTGGGTCTGTACCTACTTGTGTTGGTCAGCCTATGATTAGAGTATCTAAAATAACTGTTGGTGGAAGGAGCTAAAAGTATGGATATAAAAATTTTTAAAGAAAAATTATTTAAAAAAGCTTTAGAAAATGGATTTACAGATTGTGAAATATATTATTATTCTGGCAAAAGCCAAAAAATAAGTATTTTAAATGGTGAAATAGAAAAATTTGATAATGCAACAAGTGGTGGTCTATCATTTAGAGGCTTTTATAATAATAAAGTTGGTTATTCTTATACAGAACAATTATCAGAAAGTATTATAGACAAACTTATTCAATACGCCAAAGAAAATTCTGAAATAATAAATGATGAGGAAAAAGAAGAAATATATATAGGAGATAAACAATATACCCCTGTAAAAACTTTTTATGAAGAAATAGAAAATATAGATTTAGATACATTAATAGAAAAAGCTTTAGCAATAGAAAAAGCTACTTTAAACTATGATAATAGAATAATTAGTTGTAACCATTGCATAGTTGGTAAATCTTTTAGCCACGTTTATATATCTAATACAAAAGGTCTTGAGCTTAATAAAAAAGAAAACTATATTATGGCTTATGCAGGAGCTTTAGCAAAAGAAAATAATATTATAAAATCTGGTATCGATATAATATGTGCTTTTAACATAAATGATATAAACCCTACTTTAATTGGAGAAAATGCCGCAAAAAAAGCTATCTCTTATCTAGATGCAACTTCATTACCATCTAAAAACTATAATATAATTTTTGAAAATGAATGTTTTAGTGATTTATTGTCTTGCTTTTTAGGTAACTTTTATGCCGAAAATGTTCAAAAAGGCTTTTCTCTATTAAAAAATAAATTAAATCAAAAAATTGCAAATGATAAAATAACTATTTTAGACGAACCTTTAATGGAAAATGGATATAGTTCTAGTAGCTTTGATTCTGAAGGTGTTGCTTGTTATAATAAAACTATTGTAGAAAATGGCGTATTAAAAACTTACCTATATAATTTAAAAACAGCTAAAAAAGATGGTGTAAAATCTACTGGTAATGGCTTTAAAAATGGTTATAAAGGTAAAGTTTCTATATCTACTACAAACTTTTATATAAAAAATGGTGATAAACCTTTAGATACCTTACTAGAAGACTTAAAAGATGGTATATATATTACAGAAATATCTGGCTTACATGCTGGGGTTAATAGTATATCTGGTGATTTTTCTATTTTATCTAATGGATATTTAATAGAAAATGGTAAAAAAGTAAAATCTGTAGAACAAATAACAGTAGCTGGTAACTTTTATGATATGCTTCTTAACATAAAAGACATAGCTAACGATTTAAAATTTACTTTAAATGGGGTAGGCTCTCCTAGCATATTTGTAGGCACACTTAGTGTATCTGGAGAATAATTCTTTTAATTATATTAAAATTTTATAGTATAAAACTAAAAAGATAAGATAGTGCAATGGCACTATCTTATCTTTTTAGTTAATAAATTTATATATCCCATAATCAACTTATATAAAATTTCTTTCTCATTTTTAGTAAAGATAGGTATATATTCTTTACTAGACTTATTAATTGATGGTAAATTTTCTCCATAAAATAATTTATCATATATTTTATCATACACTTTATCTTCATTAATTGAAATATTAAGATTTTTTAAAATATCAATCATAATATTCCAAAAATCTAATATATTTGTTGTGTTAATTATACCATTTTCTAACTCTAATTTTATTAAATCTATATCATAAAAAACAATATCTACATTATCTATATCGTTTGTAGTATGATTTTTAATAAATATTTTTATACTATCTAAGGAATCAAAAAATTTTATATTACTTTTGTAAATAACTATTTTTTCTACATCATCTTTATCTCTATACCATATAAAATATTTTTATTTATTATTTATTTTAAATTTTATGATATTTAAATCATTTAATTTCATAAATTTTCAACTCACTTAATTTTATAAATTTAGTTCTTGTATGTTAATAAATTATATATATAGATAAACTTTTTAATTTATATCATATATATTAATATTTAAATATTTATTTTTTATTATAGTTTATAATATATTTTATATTATATCATATTTATTATAAAACTTTTATATATAATATGTATTTGACACTTAAAAAAAATTATTTTAAAATTATTAAAAAAATGTATTGACTTTTAAAAATAATCTGTTATAATTAATAATAGTTATTAGTTAATAACATTTGTTTTTAGTTTGTATATTAGAATTATGATTTAATTATTATTTAAGGAGGATTTTATTATGAAAAAATTTGTTTGTACTATTTGCGGTTATGTTCACGAAGGTAACGAGGCTCCAGAAATGTGCCCTACTTGTAAAGCACCTGCTTCTAAATTTAAAGAGCAAGCTGCTGGCGAATTATCTTGGGCTTGTGAACACGTTGTTGGTGTAGCTCAAGGTTGTCCAGAAGAAATTATGGAAGGCCTTAAAATGAACTTTGAAGGCGAATGTTGTGAAGTTGGTATGTATCTTGCTATGTCAAGAGTTGCTCATAGAGAAGGTTATCCAGAAATCGGTATGTACTATCAACAAGCTGCATTTGAAGAAGCTGAACATGCTGCTAAATTTGCAGAATTAATTGGTGAAGTTGTAACAGATTCTACTAAGAAAAACTTAGAACTTCGTGTTGCTGCTGAAAATGGTGCTACTGCTGGTAAATTTGAACTTGCTAAAAAAGCTAAAGAATTTAATCTTGATGCTATCCATGATACAGTACACGAAATGGCTAAAGATGAAGCTAGACACGGTAGAGCTTTTGAAGGTTTATTAAACAGATATTTCAATAAGTAATTAAAGATTATAACAAAAATCCTACTTAATTTTCATTAAGTAGGATTTTTTATTTTTTCAACTTTATAATACCGTTATAGCCAATTTTAAAACACTTGACTAATATCACCAGTATTTTTAATAAGGGCTAAAAAGCCCTTATTAAATCACAAATTTATACACAACATTATAATATATATTTATACTTAAAATATATTAATTGTTAAAATAATAACATTTTAAAATTTAAATATATTAAAATTATTAGCCTGTTTTAAGCTCAAGTCTTAATCTATCGGCTATAAGTGCTATAAACTCACTATTTGTAGGTTTCCCTTTATGGTTATTTATTGTATATCCAAAAAGACTATCTATAGCATCTATTCTACCTCTGCTCCAAGCTACTTCTATAGCGTGTCTTATTGCTCTTTCTACTCTACTAGGAGTAGTGTTACATTTTTTAGCTATAGATGGATATAATTCTTTTGTTATATAATTTAAAACATCTATATCACCTATTGCCATTATAATTGCTTCTCTCATATAATGATAACCTCTAATATGAGCTGGCACTCCTATTTCGTGTAAAATATTTGTAACTCTAGTTTCTAAATCTAAACTATTACAATTTATACCTATTTTATTCTCTTTTTTGCTATAGTTAGTATTTTCTTTTACTTCTTTTATCCTAGATACTAATAATTCCATATCAAAAGGCTTTGCTATATAATGTTTTGCTCCAAGAAAAAATGCTCTTTGAGTAACTCTTTCTTGTGTTACTGCTGTCAACATAATACACATAGTCTTTAAATCTTTTATATTTTGTAACTTTTCTAAAACACCAATTCCATCAAGATGAGGCATAACTTCATCTAATAAAACTACATCTGGTTTTAATTCTAATATTTTATTATATGCTTGTAAACCATCAAAGGCAACATCTATAACTTCTATATCTGGTTGTTTGTCTAAATAATTTTTTAAAATATCACAAAAATCTTTATTATCATCGGCTATTAAAACGGTTATTTTATCGTGGTTCAAAGCAACTTCCTCCTATACTTTAATATATTTAATTGTTAAGATTAGAAACTTTTGATAAATATGCATTAGTATATTTTTCATTTTTAGTAATGTCTTCTCCAAACCAATCTGGCGGAATAAAATTATTTGCCTCATCAATGCTATCAAATTCTACCTCAACATTTTTAAATCCTTTTAAATTCCCATCATAAATATCTAATTCTGCTTTTAAATTATTATCTATTGGTATAATATATCTAGTTTTTATAATAGGTTGTCCTTGTATTTTTTGCCAAAGATTTTCAAACTCTTCTTTGGTTATTTCTTGTTCTATTTCTTCTCTTTGTATATCACCCTTTCCTTTAAAAGTGAATATATATTTTTCATTTTTTTGTCTTATCCTTAAAACTGGATTTGTACATATATATCCTTGTTTTATATAATATGTTTCACAGTTTTCTAAATTAGGCATATATTTTAACAAAAATTTTCTTTCTATCTCTATATTTTTCATAATATTACACCTCTTTTTATTTTTAATTATAATTTATACTAATATATTTTTCAATTTTTAACATAAAATATATTTTATAAAATTTTTTCTATAATTTTTATAGTTTTTTATACTATTTTTTATATATACTAATATTATATTAATTTTAAAATATTAGTGAGGTTTTTATGAAAATTATATCAAAAAAAGAACTTTTATATAATTTATGTATATTAAAATATATGCTTTTAAATTTTGATAATCAAAAAATTAAAAATATATATTTTATTAATATTAATGCTTTTTGTGATTATTTAGATAGTAAAAATAAGTATAAATATAAGTCTATAAATTTTATAAAATCAATAGAAAAATATATACCTATAAATATTTATGACAATATAGAGTTTTATAGCTTATTAGAAAGTGGTTTAAATAGCTTTAACTTAAATAGTATAAAGTATATAAAGCAAACTTTATATAAAAAATGTATATTGTCATTTTTAGATTTACTTTCAACAAGTAAAACACAAAAAGAATTTTTTATAACATTTAATAATTGCAATAATATTAGAAATTATTATGAAAAGCAATTTTAATTATTTGACATTTTAAAAGTAAGTCTAGTTGTACATCCAAAGTCTTGATTATTAAATATTTCAAAATTTCCATCAATACTTTTCATAGCATTCATGCAGATAGGTATTCCTAAACCACTTCCACCTTTTTTGCTTGTAAAAAATGGTTCGTATATTTTTTCTAAAATACTACTTTCTATACCCTTACCATTATCTATAATATCTACTATAATTTTATTATCTTCAGTATAAATATTTGTTTGTATAAACCCTTCTTTATCTGAAATAGATTCAATACAATTTTTATAAACATTTGATAATATCATAGAAATTTTAGAATAATCTGATATAACATTCATATTTTCTATATTCTCAAAACAATTTATAGAAAACTTTATATGATTATAAATATTAAATTTTTCTATATATTCCTCTATTAGATAAATTATATTTACCTTCTCTTCTTTTTTATCATAGTATTGACTACAATATAACATAAAATCTGATACTATTTCAGATATTTTATTAAGTTCATTTTTTATAACGTTAACATTCTTTTTATAATTATCTAATGCACTTTCAAGCTCTAATAATTCTATATTAGCTTTTATAAGTGATACTGGATTTTTAACCTCGTGAGCTAAAGCTATTGTTATATCTTTTGTTAAATTACTTTCATAAAAATACAAAACCTAATCCTCCATAATTCCCAGTTTCCCTATTATCTACCTTATAATTTTATGGTAACAATAGAATCATACCAACATAAATCTTATCTGGATTATCAATTTGATTTATGTCCATTATTTCTTCTATTTTCCCCCTATTACCATAAAACTTTTTACTTATTAATTCTAAACTATCACCTTCTTTTACCTCATATTTTTTAAGGTTTTCTCTGTTAATAACTGGCTTAGTAGTAGTTTCTGTTGTTGTATCCGTAATAATGTTAGTTGTAGAAACCCTTGTAGTCTCAGTTGTAGACAGGGTAGTTTGTTGTGTAGTATGTGAAATAGTTGTTGTGTTTGGCATATAAGTTGTTTGTTCTGTCTGTTGTGTTGTTTGCTCTGTTATTTGCTCTTTATAGTTTGCATTATTTTGAGCAAATACACTTTGAACATTGTCATCTTTTATTTGGCTTAATATATATCTGTAACTTTCATCTAATTTAGCAAGCCTTTTTTCTAGCTCAGATATTTTATCATCACTTTGTATAAGCCCAGCCCCCATTATAAAACAAATAAGAAATAAAACAGCACTTAAAGATCCAAAAATATTAGACATTTTTTTATATTCTTTTATAGTACTTAACTCTTTACTTCTATTTCTTTCTCTACTAAGGCTAATTAACTTTTCATCTTTAGCCTTGAATTTTTCTTCATATAATTTAGTATTATTAGGTTTATTATTTAACATATACTCACTCATTGCTTCATTTTTTTCATAGTATATTATAAATCCATTAATACTTTCAAAATTGTTGTCAAAAAATTTATAAAAACCTCCAATATTTTCCAGTGGATCACTTAAAAAAAATACTTGATTTTTTTCTTTAAAAGTCTCTTTATGATAATTTATATACCCTTCATTTATATAATCTGAAAACCCCGGTTGAGAATAAAACCACCCCACAATTTTACTATTAGTAAAATATTTATTTATCTGCTCTTCAATATATTCAAAAGATTGCTTGCTTAATTTTACCATACCATCTTCATTTATTGTATGTTTTCCTTTTATAGCCCCATTTATAAAAAGAACATCGTTATTATCAATAGTATATGTATCACCTACTAAAATAGCAATTCTCTCTTCTCCTTTTGAACATTTTGAATACTGTTGCAAATAGGTAAAAACATAATCTTCCATATATATTTTAAGACTATCATCAATATTACCCATTTGTTTTATGTTTTTAGGTAAACTAATAGTATTATCTTCTTTATTCATAAATAACTCTCCTTAGACATATAATTATAAGTTTTGTTGATTTATGAAAATATTACCACATACTATTTACATTTTATGGAAAAAATTGTCAACAGTCAAGATTTTTTTATCCCTATTTATAATTATTTTTTTACAACTTTTAATAGTGATTTACATTTTTTATTGTTTTTTATAATTTAATGACATTTTTTCTAAATTATTTTAATCCTTAAATTAATTATTTTAGTGTATATTTTATTATTTTTTTGAAAAAATATATACTATTATCATCAAAATATTAAAAATTTACACAAAATTTTAAGGAGATATAAAAATTGAATAATATTTTGCACAATAATAATAAAAATTTATCTTGTTATGTAAATTCTAAATCTGAATTTGCATTATTAGAATTTAAACATTATTTTTTTAATATATTAAAAAATTACAAAAATAATCTAAAAACTATAATATTTTTATGTATAGGATCTGATAGAACAACTGGAGATAGCTTAGGGCCTTTGGTTGGATACAAACTTTCAAAGCTTCCATTAAAAAATAATATATTTATATACGGAACACTAGATAGCCCTGTTCATGCTAAAAATTTAAAAGAAACTATAAAAAATATTTATTCAACTCATAAAAATCCTATTTTAATAGCCATAGATGCTTCTTTAGGTGATAAAGAATATATTAACTATATAAGCTTAGGCGAAGGTAGTATAAAACCTGGAGCCGGTATAAATAAAAACTTGCCTTCTGTTGGCGATATTTATATAAAAGGTATAGTAAATAAAACTGGTATGCTAGATTTTTCTGTTTTGCAAAATACAAGGCTTTCTGGTGTTATGAATATGGCAGATATTATATCTTCTGGAATATGGCACTGCATAAGTATGATATAAATCAATAATAAAAAGCTAGAGAAAAATTTCTCTAGCTTTTTATTATTGTATAGGTAAATACGCTATCTTCCAAATTTCATTACTATCTTTTACGACATCAATAGCCATAAGATGGTCAGCATTAAGTTCATATTCTATATAGCCTTTTTGTTCATTTTCTTTTATAAACTTACCACTTGATACAGACTTCATATTATCTACATATTGTTGTTTAGTATTTTCATCTAAATTTTGCATTATTTTTATAAATTCATCTTTTTTTGGAACATTACTATCTTGGTTATAAAAACTATAAGCTAAATCATAGTCTTTTTCCATAATAGCTTGAGCATAAAACTTAGATATTGTTATAGGTTCTAAATTAACTAAAGATTTTTGTTCTTTAGCTTGTTTATATAATTCATATGTTTTTTGCTCTTCAGGTGATAAATATCCTGTTACAGTTTTTATATTATTCTCTTTTACTGGTTGATTATCTATTTTAATTGCAAAACAATATCTATAAAATTTATCTTCTTTTCCTTTAGAAGTAATTTCATATATAACGCCTTCTATCTCGTTATTGTTTTTATCATACGTATGTTTAAAATCTGCAAATCCATTTTCATTTATTTGTAATGGTTGTAAATTTTCTATATCAGTTTCTCCATTTTTATTTATAAAAATTTTTGAAAATTCTACTTTTTTATCTTTTGGCAAATTATTGTTAAAGTCTAATCTTATTTCTTCATCATAAGGTATTGTAATAATACTTCCTTCTTCTATCCTAGATATAAAATCATATGGCATTTCCATATAAGATATATCATTTTCAAAATTATCGTCTTCACTTACAAATAATTTATATTCTATAGTATTATTTTTTGTAAATATATTTATATCTAAATTTTCTTCTTCTTGCTCTATTTGTTCTATTTCTTGTGTTTCTTCCATTTGAGTTGTATTATCAACATTTTTTTTACCACAACCAACAAAAGTTAAACATAAAATAGCACTAATTATTATTAATCTAATTTTCATAAAATCACCCTTTTTATAATATAATTATTTTTTTATTTTAAATAATAAAATCTTTAAGTCTATTTTCTATTTCTTCATCCGCATATATTTCAAAAAACATACCATTATCTCTGTTTTCATTTTGTACAATTTCACATCTACCGTGAATTATACTAACATATTGAGATTTTTCATATGGTATTAACACACTTATAGATTTTTTAAAGCTTTTAATAACTTCTTCTATGGTATCCAAAAGAATGTCTATACCTTTATTCTCTTTAGCCGATATTTCTAATATATGCATAGCAAAATCATCTTTAGGTAAAGGTCTTATAACACTCTCTTTATCTATCTTATTATAAGCCGTAATTATTGGCTTGTTTAAACAGCCTAAATCTTTTAATGTTTTATAAACTATATTCATTTGTTGTTCTAAAGCCTTATTAGAGCTATCTACAACATGTACTAAAATATCTGCATATTTTGTTTCTTCTAATGTCGCTCTAAATGCTTTAATAAGGTTATGAGGAAGTTTTTGTATAAACCCTACTGTGTCTGTAAAAAGATATTCTCTGCCAGAATTAAGCTCTATTTTCCTTGTTGTTGTATCAAGTGTTGCAAAAAGCTTGTCCATAGCTAATACATTAGATTTTGTAACAGTATTCATAAGGGTAGATTTACCAGCGTTTGTATATCCAACAAATGCAACTATTGGTTGGTTATTTTTAAGCCTTTTTTCCCTCATAACCTGTCTGTGTTTTTCTATACATTTAAGTTCTTTATTAAGCTCTGCTATTCTATCAGATATATTTCTTCTATCTATCTCTAGTTTTTTTTCACCTGGACCTCTAGTACCTATACCACCGCCTAATCGGCTCATATTTTTACCTTGTCCTACAAGATGAGTTAGTTTATATCTAAGTTGAGCTAATTCTACTTGCACTTTGCCTTCTGCCGAATTAGCTCTTTTAGCAAATATATCTAATATAACTAAAGTTCTATTCATTATTTTAACATTTAGCATATTATACATATTTTTCATTTGGCTAGCTGTAAGTTCATCATCACATACAATACCAGTTGCTCCAAGCTCTTCTACGTATAATTTTAGCTCTTCTATTTTTCCTTTACCAAAATAATGAGCTTTGTGTATGCCTTCTCTTTTTTGTATCATTCGTCCTATAACAGTAGCACCTGCCGTTTGTACAAGCTCTTCTAGTTCATCTAAGCTATCATCTATGCTCATTAAGTCTTTTTCATTATCTATGCCTATTAATACTACTTTTTCTTCTATATCTTTTGTTTCATACGTTTTTGTTTGGTTTTTGTCCATCATAAGTCCACCTTCTAACTATACTAAAACTAATATTTATCATTATACCACATATAATATTGTTTTACTACATATATTTAAATATACAAATAAATAGTTTTATAATTAACTAAGGCTGTAGACAAAGTCTACAGCCTTTTAATATGTACATAATATATATTTAATTATTGTGCAACTGCACTTTCTTGCATACTTTCTTCTTCTAAAAGAGCTTGTTCATATTTAGATAAGATTGCATTTTGTACCATATCTCTAGTGTTAGAATTTATAGGATGTGCTATATCTTTAAAATCTCCACTATTACTTCTTCTACTTGGCATAGCTATAAATAATCCATTTTCACCCTCTATTACTTTAATATCATGTATAACAAATGCGTCATCGATAGTAATAGATACTATAGCTTTCATTTTTCCTTCTTGGTTAACTTTTCTAATTCTTACGTCTGTAATGTTCATAGACAAATCTCCTCCTATAAAGTAGAATTAAAATGTATACTAAAGGCAAAAGGCCTAAAGTGCTTAGGAAAATGGTTCTACTTTATCCTATTTCTAATACTTTTATTTTGGTACTAACAAAAAATAAGTAAAACCTTTATTTTATATTTACATTATATAACTATTTTATATAAAAATCAATGTTTCTTTTTATTTTTTTTATATTTTTTTTATATTTATATGTTAAATATCATTTATTTTGTTAAAAATATACAAATTTTATTTATAAATGAAAATAATTTTTATATTATATACTTTCAATATAATTTATATATAAATTTCTAATTTTGGTAATAATATTAAAAATTAAATGACATAGTTGATAAAATATACTAATCTATATATAATATACTTAAATATAATATATTTTTTATATATAGTATATAATTATATAAAATGAATTCATATGTTAGGAGATAGTTTAATATGAATATAAAAAATATTTTTCCCTACAAAAAAATATATTTTATAGGGATAGGTGGCGTAAGTATGTCTGGTCTTTGTGAAATACTTTTATCTGAAGGTGGATACACCGTATTAGGCTCAGACAATAATCATTCTGAACTTACAGAAAATCTTGTTAAAAAAGGTGTTACTGTATATATAGGTCAAAATGAAAATAATATTACACCAGATATAGATTTAGTTGTATATACTGCAGCTATAAAAGAAGATAATCCAGAGTTTATAAAAGCTAAAAGCCTTGGGCTAAAAATGTTAGAGCGTTCTACATTTTTAGGAGAGCTAATGAAGGCATATAAATATCCTATTTGTATAGCAGGTACTCACGGAAAAACAACTACATCTTCTATGACATCTGAAGTTTTTTTACAAGCTAAAAAAGACCCTACAATATCTATAGGAGGTATATTATCTTCTATAAATAGTAATTTTAAAGTTGGTAAAAAAGATTATCTTGTTTTAGAAACTTGTGAATATTGTGATACATTTTTAAAATTTAACCCTCATTCTGCTATTATTTTAAATATAGATGAAGACCATTTAGATTATTTTAAAAATATAGAGCAAATATATGATAGTTTTAAAAAATTTGCAATGTTAATAAAAGAAGATGCTTGTCTTGTTATAAATTCTGATATAGAAGATTATGAAAAAATTACAGATAATTTAAAATGTAATGTTATAACATATGGACAAAATAAAGATAGTATGTGGCAAGCTAAAGAAATTATCTTTGATGAATTTGGCTGTGGAAGCTACAAGGCTTACTATAAAGACACTTTTATGTATGATATAAAACTAAATGTTGTAGGTCTTCATAATGTTTATAACTCCCTTTCTGTGTGTGCTTTAGCCCATTTTTATAATATAGACAAAGACAGTATAGAAAAAGGTCTTAATAACTTTAAAGGTACAAATAGACGTTTTCAATATAAAGGCACATTTAAAGGTGTTAAAATAATAGATGATTATGCACATCATCCAACAGAAATTTTAGCTACAATAAATGCTGCTAAAGCCCAAAATATAAACAAACTTTGGTGCGTTTTTCAGCCACATACTTATACTAGAACAAAAGCTCTTTTAGACGATTTTGCTAAATCTCTTTTAAATGTAGATAATATTTTAATTACAGATATATATTCTGCTAGAGAAAAAGACACAGGAGAAATACACTCTAAAGATTTAGTTAATAAAATTAAAGAACTAGGAAAAGATGCTATATATATAGAAAATTTTGAATGTGGAAAAAATTACATTGAAAAAAATTGTCAACATAATGATATGTTGATAACTATGGGTGCTGGAAATGTTTATTTACTAGGAGAAATGTTACTATCTTAAGCAGTTTTCAACATTATCAACATTTTTTTCAACATTTATAATGTATATAACTATAACTTTACGAACATTAGTTTGTTTTTTTCAAAATAAAAAAACAAGTGAAATCCCTTTAATTTTTAAGGTTTTTTACTTGTTTTTTTCTATTTTTTATATTTTTATTGAACTATTTTTACCCTTGTTCAAAGTTTTCAACATATATGTGTATTATTTGTTGAAAACTACCTCTTTTAAAGCTTTTGCTAATTGGTCTGGACAAGATGTATCTTTGTTTCCACAAGTTAAGCCATCTAATTTTTTAATAACATCTTCTACCTTTAAGCCTTCTACAAGGCTTGCTATACCTTTAAGGTTACCGCTACAACCACCGTTAAATTTTACGCTTCTTACAATGTCTCCTTCTACTTCAAATTCAATATTTTTTGCACATACACCTTTTGTGTTAAAGTTATTCACAATATCACTCCTTAAAATTAATTATCCACATGAGTATATCAGTTTAATTTTCAAAATGCAATAATTTTAATTTATATTATAGATAAAGTCCACAATCTTTAAAAAAAATAACAATATTATTTTTTAATTAATAATGTTAAAAAATTAGTCCCAAAATATTTTGCCTTTATGCTAAATTACTCATTGTTTTTTTGATTGTATTTTATATGAAATTTTTAACATTATTTTTCTAGGTATTATATTTATAAAAAAAGGTAAAATTCTTGCATAGCTAGGTATTATAATAGATTTTTTCTTAAACATACTATCAATAGCATATTTAGATACTTTGTAGCTATCTAAGCCTATTACTTTTGCTTTTGCACCTGCTTTTTTATGGAAATTTGTATTTATAGTAGCAGGGCAAAACACACCTATATATACATTTGATTTATTCTTTTTTAATTCTCCTTGTATTGCAATGCTTAAATTTAATACATAGGCTTTGCTACCATAATAAGATGATAACAAAGGGCTAGCAAAAAAGCTACCTATTGACCCTACATTTAATATATATCCTCTATCTTTTTTTACCATATCTTTTAAAAATAGTTTTGTTAAAATATGCAAACATTTTATATTTAAATCTATCATATTAAGTTCATCATCTAAACTTGTATTTAAAAATTCTCCAAATATTCCATACCCTGCATTATTTATTAATATATCTATATCTTCATCTTTTAAAATATCATAAAGATTATAGCAATTTTCTATTATAGATAAATCCATACCTATTATAGTACAACTTTTTATATTTTTAAAAGCTTGTTCCATTTTTTCTTTGTTTCTAGCTACAACTATTATATGATAACCAATATTTGATAGTATGATAGCCATATCTTTGCCTATACCCTCACTAGCTCCTGTTATTAAAGCTTTTTTCATATGTTATCACCTATATATTTTAACAAAAAGTCTTTATCATTTTTATTAGGCTCTTCCAAAACTATATTTAAAGCCTTTTTTAAACTATCTCCTATCTTTTTTCCATCTGTTATGCCTATTTGTTTTAAATCATTTCCTGTTATAGCAAGAGTTTTTAAAGAAAAACAGTGATTTTTCCTTATAGTTTCATCTATCTCATCATATATGTTATCATATTTTTTACATTGTATTAAATCATTTTCTATAAGGCTTGTACAAAATTTTATTTCTAATATGTTTTTAAATAAATCTGGCTCTATAACAGACATTATTTTTCTTGTTTCTATCCTATCATCTACAAAATTATAGTTAAAATAGCGTAATATAGTTTTTATTTCTTTTATAGTTTTATTATCCATTTTTAACCTTTTTAAAATATTTTCTCCAGTATTTTCATCTAAATGACTTAATAAAAATGCAAGCCTTAAATTTTTAGATAATTTTTTTAATATAAATATATTTTTTTTATAGTTATCAAAAATTGGTTCTATCTCTGGTATAAAGTATTTATATAAGTTAGTTTGTTTAAGAAGTTCCAGTTTTTCTATATAATCTGACTTTATAAGCTTTAAAAACTCATCTCTTGTTCTTTCTATACTAATATTTTCTATTAAATTATTGTTTTTTTTAATAGCTAAAAAAGTTTTTTCTTCTATATCAAACCCAAGTTGTGCAGAAAACCTAACACCTCTCATCATTCTAAGCGCATCTTCTTTAAATCTCTTATCGGCATCTCCTACACCTTTTATAATTTTATTTTTTATATCTTCTCTACCACCAAAAGGGTCTACAAAGCCTTTTTTTACATTATAAGCTATAGCATTCATTGTAAAATCACGTCGGCTTAAATCTTCATCTATTTTTTTTGTAAACACAACATTTTCTGGGCGTCTATTATCTTTATATTCTCCATCTATCCTATATGTTGTTACCTCAAAATTTTGCCTATCCAAAACTATCGTAACTGTCCCGTGTTCTATACCCGTATCTATCGTATGTTCAAATATATTTTTTATATCTAGTGGCATTGCATCTGTTGTTATGTCAAAATCTTTTGGTGAAAATCCTAAAACATAATCTCTAACACATCCTCCTACTATAAAACTTTCAAATCCATTTTTTTCAAGCTGTTCCATTATATATATAACTTGTTTAGGAATTTGCACAAAATCCCTCCTTTTTAATTATTTTAATAATATGATACCATATATTAATATTTAGTCTAGTATTTTTTATTGTTATATCATTAATAAGTAATAAATATTAGACAAATTTATTAAAAAGTGTTAAAATAATATAAAAAATTAAATAGATTGGATGACAATAATGAATACACTTACAAGAACAGAAATATTAATTGGAAAAAATAGTATAGAAAAATTAAAAAATAGTAAAGTTATAATATTTGGATTAGGTGGCGTTGGCTCTTTTTGTGTAGAGGCAATAGCTCGTTGTGGCGTTAACAACATACATATAGTAGATGATGACACTATATCTATAACAAACATCAACAGACAGCTTATAGCTACACATAGTACAATAGGTAAAGATAAAATTGAAGTTGTAAAACAACGTATATTAGATATTAACCCCGAAGCAAACGTTACATCTTCTAAAATTTTTTATATAAAAGATACTATGGGACAAATAGATTTATCTAAATATGATTACGTAGTAGATGCAATAGATACTATATCATCAAAAATATTATTAGCCCAAGAAGCTACAAGGCTTAATGTACCTATTATTTCATCTATGGGCACTGGAAACAAGCTAGACCCTACAAAATTTCTTGTTTCAGACATATATAGTACTTCTGTTTGCCCTTTAGCAAAAGTTATGAGATATGAGCTAAAAAGACGTGGTATAAAAAAATTAAAGGTTGTATATTCTACAGAAAAACCTATTAAACCTGCTCCTATCAATACAGAAAATGCTAAAAGCACAAGTGAATTTAGAGATACAAACAAAAGAAGAGAAACTCCTGGTAGCATATCTTTTGTACCTTCTGTTGCTGGTCTTATTATCGCTAGCCAAGTAATAAATGATATTTTAAAAGATACAAACAAACATTAAAAATATAAAATAAAAAGAGGTAAAATATGCAAAAAATTAAAGTTTTAAGTATTTTTGGTACACGTCCAGAAGCTATAAAAATGGCTCCTATTATAAAAGAAATGGAAAAATATGAGCAAATACAACAGGAAGTTTGTGTTACTGCCCAACACAGAGAAATGTTAGACCAAGTTTTAAATATTTTTAATATAAAACCAGACTATGACCTTAACATAATGACTCAAAACCAAACCCTTACTGGTATTACAATAAATGCTCTTAAAGGGTTAGAAGACATACTAGATAAATCTAAACCAGATATTATTTTAGTCCACGGTGATACTACAACTACTTTTGTTGGCTCATTGTCTGCTTTTTATAAAAAAATAAAAATAGGCCACGTAGAAGCCGGACTTAGAACTTATAATAAATATGAACCTTTTCCTGAAGAGATGAACAGAAAGCTAACAGGGTCTATGGCCGATTTACACTTTGCCCCAACAAGTCTTTCTAAAGAAAACTTATTAAAAGAAAATATAAACGAAGATAATATATTTATAACTGGTAATACTTCCGTAGATTGTGTTAAAACTACTGTTGTTAAAGATTATAAATTTTCTTGTGATGCTCTTAACCATATAGATTATAATAACAAAAAAATTATAACAATGACTGCTCATAGACGAGAAAATTTAGGAAAACCTTTAGAAAATATTTGTAATGCTATATTAAAACTTGTAGAAAATAATAACGATATAGAAGTTGTATATGCTGTACACTTTAATCCTCTTGTTAGAGAAGTAGCTAATCGTATATTAGGAAATAAAGCTCGTATACATCTTATAGACCCAATAGATATGACAGATATGCATAATCTTATAGCTAAATCTTATATGGTTATGACAGATTCTGGTGGGTTACAAGAAGAAGTACCTTCTCTTAAAAAACCTGTTTTAGTTTTAAGAAATGTTACCGAACGCCCTGAAGGGGTAGCTTCTGGTGTTTTAAAGCTAGCAGGAACAGAAGAAGATAAAATTATATCTTTAGCTACAGAGCTTTTAAACAATGAAAATGTTTATAAAGCTATGGTAAATGCTAAAAATCCTTTTGGAGATGGCTTTGCTTCAAAACGAATTGTAGATGCTATTTTATATTATTTTGGCAAATTAGACAAAAAACCTGAAAATTTTATATAAAAATATAGATTTTTTAGTCAAATTAATATATAATATATATTATATTAAATATAAGGAGGCCGTGCTATGAATAGCTTTGCAAAAGCTTTATCTAAGCTTACTCAAGTTGGTATAACTATGATTGTAACTATTGGTATGTGTTTTTTTATAGGAAAATGGCTTGATAAAAAACTAGGTACAGATATTATTTTCTTAGCTATATTCACACTTTTAGGAATTGGTGCTGCCTTTAGAAATCTTTACGTTATGGTTATGTTAGACTATAAAAAAGAAGAAAAAAAAGAACAGTCT
Organism: [Clostridium] colinum; assembly: GCF_940677205.1. Classification (NCBI taxonomy): domain Bacteria; kingdom Bacillati; phylum Bacillota; class Clostridia; order Lachnospirales; family Lachnospiraceae; genus Tyzzerella; species [Clostridium] colinum. The sequence goes on from NZ_OW712331.1 coordinate 1,997,465, forward strand.
AAACGTGATTTAGAATATGAAAATATTAAAAATAAAAATTAATATTTTAGGAGAAAAACAATGAAAATATCTAACACATCAAAGCAAATAATAATAACTACTATTGCTTTATTTTGTATAACATTTGGTATTAGTACATTTATTGTTAGTGATATAAAATCATTTTTAATAGGTCTTATTTTTGGTACAATATTTTCCATATTAAAGCTTATCCTTTTAGAGAAAACTTTAAATAAGGCTATGGAAATGACAGAACAAAAAGCCATAAATTATACAAGAATACACTATACATTAAGATATTTTTTAACATTTGTTGTGCTTTTAATAGCTGTTTATAAAGATTTTAATATAGTTGGTGTTATTATTGGTATTCTTCTTACAGTTCCTTCTGTATATATAGTTAACTTTAAAAGTAAAAATAAACCAAATATTTAATGTTGACTGGTTTATACAAAAAAGTGTATAATATATACTTGTAAGAACATTTTAATACGTTTATTTAATAAAGTATATTTTTATACTTTATTTTAAATAAATTAGCTATCTTTTTGGTAGCTAAAATTACTGTTAATAACAGTCTAAAAAATATGAGAAGGGAGGTAAATATATGGACTTTGGTGCTAAAATCATAACTCAAATAGGTGGGGTAAATATAACTCAAACTATGATGAACACTTGGATTATCATTGTTGTTCTCACCATTGTAGCTTTAATTCTTAGGGCTAAAATAAACAAGTTTACTGATGTTCCTACAACAAAGCTACAAAATATAGTTGAGCTTATTATAGAAACAATGGAAAACTTTACAATTCAAAATATGGGTGAAAAATATAAATATTTTGGAAACTGGTTTTTTGGTGTTTTTTGTTTTATTTTAGTATCTAACTATATTGGGTTATTGTCTTTTAGAGCTCCAACGGCAGACCTTGGAACAACTCTTGCTCTTTCATTATCTACATTTACTTTAATTCACTTTATGGGTATGAAGGTAAATGGTGGAGCTTATTTTAAAGGTTTTTTAGAGCCTATGCCATTGTTGTTACCGCTTAATATTATAGGTGAAATTGCTACACCTATATCTCTTAGCCTACGTTTGTTTGGTAATATTTTAGGTGGAACAATAATTATGGGGCTTATAAATTCTGCCCTTCAACAAGGTCATGTTATTTTACAAGTAATAGGCTTTGGTGCTATTACACCTATATTACACGCATATTTTGACGTGTTTGCTGGATTTTTACAAACGTTTATCTTTGTTATACTTAGTATGACATTTATAAAAGATAAAATTGGTGAATAATCACTAAACTTGATTATCTTTAGATAATCATAAAACTTTTATAATTTATAATCAAAAAATTATTACATTTTTAGGAGGATTTTAAAATGGAATTTAATGAAGCTTTTATTATGGGTTGTTCTGCAATTGGTGCAGGTACTGCTATGATTGCAGGTATTGGTGCAGGTATTGGTCAAGGTTTTGCTGCTGGTAAAGCTGCTGAAGCTGTTGGACGTCAACCAGAAGCTAAAGGTACTATTATGTCTACTATGTTAGTTGGTGCTGCGGTTGCAGAAACAACTGGTATCTATGGTCTTGTTATAGCATTCTTATTATTATTTGCAAATCCATTTATCGGTAAATAATAACATTTAATAATTTTTCTACATAGTTGGAAAAATGAAAGGAGGGCAAATTTTCTTGGATAGCTATATACTTACTTTAGACAGTCAACTTCTCTATTCTGTTATTATACAGTTAATATCTACTGGTATATTATGTACTATACTATCTACTCTTTTATATAAGCCTGTTACAAACTTTTTACAAAAACGTAGAGAGCGTATAGAAAATAATATAAATGAGGCAAACAACAAATTAGCTGAGGCTGATAGTCTTAAAGCTGAATATGAAATTAAACTTAAAGATATTGAAAAAGAAAAAGCTACTATATTAGAAGAAGCTCGTGCTCGTGGTAAACAAAATGAGGCACAAATAATAGAAGAAGCTAAAAAAGAGGCAGAAGCTATTAAAAACAGAGCTATGCTTGATATAGAAAGAGAGCAAGAAAAAGCTAAAGAAGAAATTAGATTACAAATTATAGAAGTATCTTCTTTAGTAGCTAGTAAATTTATTAGTGAAAAAATTAGTGAAGCTGAACAAAATAAGCTTGTTGAACAAGTTATTGCAGATTTGGGGGAAGTTAAATGGCAAAATTAATTTCTAAAAGATATGCAGTTGCTCTTTTTGAATTAGCAAAAGAAACAGATAAAGTTGATTTATTTAATAATCAAGTAGAATTAATATATAATTCTATTAAGTCAGATAAAGACTTTTTAGCTGTTTTAAATCACCCTAGAATATCTAGCAGTGAAAAGTTTAATCTTTTTCAAAACATTTATAAAGATAATATTTCAGAAGAAATTTTAGGACTTATATCTATTGTTGTTAATAAAAATAGAGAAACTGAAATGCTGGAAATATTAGAAACATTTTTAGAGCTTGTTAGAGACTATAAAGGTATTACTACTGCTTATATATCATCTGCTAAAGCTCTTAGTGAAGAACAAGTTAATAATATAAAACAAAGTTTATCTAAAAATTTAAATAAAGAAATTATAATTAAGACAGAAGTTAAACCAGAGCTTATAGGTGGTTTACTTATCAATGTTGACGGCAAAGTTATAGATAATTCTATCAAAAAAAGCTTAGAAGACATTAAAAAAGTCTTATTAATAATTAAGTAAAGGAGTGTAACCCGTTAATGAACTTAAGACCTGAAGAAATTAGTTCTGTTATTAAAGAACAGATTAAAGGTTATACATCAAAATTAGATGTATCTGATGTTGGTACGGTTATACAGGTTGGGGACGGTATCGCCAGAGTACACGGACTTGAAAAAGCTATGAGTGGTGAGCTTTTAGAGTTTGAAAGTGGCGTGTTAGGTATGGCTCAAAACCTTGAAGAAGACAATATTGGGGTAGTTTTATTAGGCTCAGACCAACAAGTTAAAGAAGGCGACACTGTAAAACTTACAGGCCGTGTAGCCGAAGTTGGTGTTGGCGAAGCTATGATTGGTCGTGTTGTTAATGCAATTGGTCAACCTATAGATGAAAAAGGCCCTATTAACACTACTAATACTCGTCCTATTGAAAGAGTAGCACCTGGTGTTATTACTCGTAAATCTGTTGATGTACCTTTACAAACTGGTATTAAAGCTATTGATGCTATGGTACCTATCGGTCGCGGACAACGTGAGCTTGTAATTGGTGATAGACAAACTGGTAAAACTGCTATTTGTATAGATACTATAATTAACCAAAAAGGTAAAGATGTTATCTGTATCTATGTAGCAATAGGCCAAAAAGCTTCTACTGTATCTCGTATTGTTAGAAGCCTTGAAGAAGCTGGTGCTATGGATTATTCTTTAGTTGTTTCTGCAACTGCATCTGACCCAGCTCCACTTCAATTCCTTGCACCTTATACTGGTGTTGCTATTGGTGAAGAATTTATGGAAAACGGTAAAGACGTTCTTATTGTTTATGATGATTTATCTAAACACGCTGTTGCTTACCGTGCTATGTCTCTTCTTCTTCACAGACCACCAGGACGTGAGGCTTATCCTGGGGACGTATTCTACCTTCACTCAAGACTTCTTGAAAGAAGTGCTAGACTTGAAGAAAAATACGGCGGCGGTTCTATAACTGCTCTTCCTATTATCGAAACTCAAGCAGGGGACGTTTCTGCTTATATACCTACAAACGTTATATCTATTACAGATGGACAAATTTTCCTTGAAAGTGAGCTTTTCAACTCTGGTGTACGTCCTGCTATCAATGCTGGTCTTTCAGTATCTAGGGTTGGTGGTTCTGCACAAATCAAGGCTATTAAAAAAATTGCAGGTCCTATCCGTATAGAACTTGCTCAATATAGAGAGCTTGAAAGCTTTGCTCAGTTTGGTTCTGACCTTGATAAAGATACATTAGAACGTCTTAACCACGGACAAAGAATAGTTGAAATATTAAAACAACCTCAATATGCTACTTTAGAGGTTGAAAAAGAAGTTGTTATCTTATATGCTGTTACTAAAAAATATCTTGATGATGTTGAACTTGACAGAATTGCAGACTTTGAAAAAGAATTCTTTAATTTTGTAGAAACTAAATACAACAATATCTTTACAAGTATTAGAGAAACAAAAGAAATGTCTGAAGATGTAGAAAAACAACTTATCGAAGCATTAGAAACATTTAAAAAAGAATTTAAATAATAAAGAGGTGATATAATGGCATCAATGCGTGATATTAAACGCAGAATTAAAAGTGTCAATAGCACCCAGCAAATAACTAACGCTATGTATCTTGTAGCTAGTAGCAAACTTAATAAAGCTAAAACTAGATTAGAAGATACTCGTCCGTTCTTTAATGAAACTAGAAAAGTTATAGCAAACATTGTAAATGGTTCTGGTAATATAAGCCACCCTTATCTTGATAAAAGAGAAGTTAAATCTACTGGTGTTATTGTTGTAACAGGAGATAGAGGGCTTTGTGGTGGATATAATACAAACATTAACAAGCTTGCTATGACTACTATTAAAAATAAAGAAACAGATAAAGTAATAGCTATTGGGAGCAAAAGTAGAGATTATTTTAAAAGCCGTGCTAATGTTGTACAATCTTTTACAAATATATCTGAAAAACCAACATATGAAGATGCTTTACAAATTGGGCGTTTGGCACTAGATATGTTTACATCTGGTGAAGTAGATGAAGTTTATTTAGCTTATACAGAGTTTGTTTCTACTCTTGTTAGTGAACCTAAGCTTATTAAGCTTTTCCCATTAGATGTAAATGATTTTAAAACTGAAGAACAAACAGAAAAAAATGCTTCAGCTCTTACTATATATGAGCCTAGCGAAGAATCTGTTTTAGAATACGTTATTCCTAAATATGTTAATACCGTTATATTTGGTGCTATGGTAGAATCTACAGTATGTGAATTAGGTGCTAGAATGACTGCTATGGATTCTGCTACTGAAAATGCTGAAGAAATGATAGCTTCTTTAAACCTTGTTTATAACAGAGCAAGACAAAGTGCTATCACACAAGAAATTACCGAAATTGTTAGCGGTAGTGGTATTTATAGTTAGAAAAGGAGTGGAAACTTTTGGCTGAAAAAAATGTAGGTAAGATAATTCAAATTATCGGTGCCGTATTAGATATAAAATTTTCAAGCGAAAACATGCCAGCGTTATATAATGCCATAGAGATTGAGCACAACGGCGAAACTATCGTTGCAGAAGTTGCTCAACACCTTGGTGATGACGTTGTTAAATGTATCGCTATGAGCTCTACTGACGGGCTTGTTAGAGGTATGGACGCAGTAGATACAGGAGCACCTATATCTGTACCTGTTGGTTCTTGCACTCTTGGTCGTATGTTCAACGTTGTTGGTAACCCTATTGACGAAGCTGGCAATGTTGATGTTAAAGAAAAATGGTCTATCCATAGAAGTGCTCCTAGCTTTGCAGAACAAGCAACAGCTACTGAGCTTTTAGAAACTGGTATCAAAGCCATTGACCTTCTTTGTCCTTACTCTAAAGGTGGTAAAATCGGTCTTTTTGGCGGTGCTGGTGTTGGTAAAACAGTTCTTATTATGGAGCTTATCCGTAATATAGCAACAGAACACGGTGGTTTCTCTGTATTTGCTGGTGTTGGTGAACGTACTCGTGAGGGTAATGACCTTTACTATGAAATGCAAGAATCTGGCGTTATTAACAAAACTAGCCTTGTGTTTGGTCAGATGAATGAGCCACCTGGAGCTCGTATGAGAATTGCTCTTACTGGTCTTACTATGGCAGAATATTTTAGAGATAGAGAAAATCAAGACGTTCTTCTCTTTGTAGATAATATTTTCCGTTTCGTTCAAGCTGGTTCTGAGGTTTCTGCACTTTTAGGTCGTATGCCTAGTGCCGTTGGTTACCAACCAACTCTTGCAACAGAAGTTGGTACATTACAAGAACGTATTACTTCTACTAAAACAGGTTCTATTACATCTGTTCAAGCAGTATACGTTCCTGCGGACGACTTAACTGACCCAGCTCCTGCTACAACATTTGCTCACTTAGATGCAACTACTGTTTTATCAAGAGCTATCGTTGAGCTTGGTATATACCCTGCTATCGACCCTCTTGAATCTGGTTCTCGTATCTTAGACCCTATGATTGTTGGTCAAGAGCATTATGAAGTAGCTAGAAACGTTCAATCTATCTTACAAAGATATAAAGAATTACAAGATATTATTTCTATCCTTGGTATGGACGAACTTTCAGAAGAAGATAAACTTACTGTTAACAGAGCAAGAAAAATACAACGTTTCCTTTCTCAACCTTTCTTCGTTGCAGAAAAATTTACAGGTTATGACGGTAAATATGTTCCTGTTGCTGAAACTGTTCGTGGATTTAAAGAAATACTTGAAGGTAAACACGATGATATTCCAGAAAGTTATTTCTTAAATGCTGGTCCTATTGAGGAAGTTGTGGCAAGAGCTAAAAATTAGCGAAAGGAATGGTTGCTAATATGGCAGAAGCAAAAATACGTTTGCGTATAGTTACTCCTACAAAGGAGCTTTATAACGATGACGTAACTATGGTTATTATGCGTGGTGCAAATGGGGATTTGGGTATATTAAAAGGACACCAACCTCTTACAACAACTCTTGGCTATGGGCTTTTAAAAATTAAAAACGGTGAAAATGAGCTTGTATCTACTCTTTTTGGTGGCTTTGTAGATGTTCAACCAGATGTTATCACTATCCTTACAGACTCTGCTGAATGGGTAGAAGATATAGATGTTAAAAGAGCAGAAGACGCTAAAAGAAGAGCAGAAGAAAGACTTAATAGCAAAGATGCTAATATAGACTTTTTAAGAGCTGAGCTTGCTTTAAAACGTGCTAATTTAAGGCTTAGTAGCAAAAAATAAATAATACTTAATAAAAAAGTTGTAGAAAAATTCTACAACTTTTTTATTTTAATTGTTTACCATTTTTAGTGATAAAAAAATCTAAATAATTAAAATATTTTACAAATAAAAAATAGAAAATTACTACTAAAAAATTATAAATTGTATATATATTTTTATAATAAATATTATATATATGATATTATAAGCTTTTAAAGTTATATAACAAATATTTAAAATCTCTTAATATAGTATAAATAACTTCTATAAACAAGTTTATATTATATAAAATATACTCAATATACAGAGCTTACTCTAACCATATATGTTTGCTTATGTAAAGCATATTAAATAGACATTTTTTTCTCAACCAAGTTTATCTTTTATGCTTTGGTATTTTTATCACCCATAAACGAGTTAATATATTCTTTCAATGTCATTTGGTCTGTTTTTATATCTTCTTGTAACTAATTTCTTATATATTCTTTTATTACCTTTTTATTTCTTCTACATAATAACCTTTACACCAAAAATTTATATTTTAAATTTACGTGTCTATTAAATAAATACTACTTTTCCCTTTTAAATATACCATAAAACTTGAAATGCTTAATTTTTATGGTATACTTACTAATATATGTATATGGTCTTTGCACTCTTTTGCTTCTATTATTTCTACTCCTTTTTGTTCACATAATTTTCTTAAAATTTTTCCTATGTCTTCTTTTATTTTTTTATATATTACTTGTACCCTATATTTTAGGGCAAATATTATATGATATTTATAATTCTAGTTTGTATGTTTTAAACTATTAGTATTAATTTTAAATACCTCCTTTATTTTTATATAATTGATAAACTCATATATATTTTATAACAGGAGATTATTTTTTTGTATACATAAACCACCAGTTAAACTGGTGGTTTACTCAAGCCCTATAAGGGCTTTTTTCTTGTTGTAAGCCTCTAAAGAGGCACTGAATGGTCTGACAATTACACTACTATTTTTTGGCCTACTTACTCTGGCTACCCATAAATGGGTCTATATATTCTTTTAAACTTATTTGGTCATTTACTATATCTTCTTCTAATTGATTTTTTATGTATTCTTTTATTGCATTTTGATTTCTACCTACTGTATCTACATAATATCCTCTACACCAAAAATTCCCTATTCCCATATTTATACTTTAAGTTTGCGTTCCTATCAAATATCATTAAGCTACTTTTACTTTTTAAATATCCCATAAATTGTTATACACTTAAATGTGGTGGTATTTCTACTAACATATGTATATAGTCTTTACAAACTTCTGCCTCTATTATTTTAACCCCTTTCCTTTCACACAACATTCTTAATATTTTTCCTATATCTCCTTTTATCTTTCCATATATTTCTTGTCTCCTATATTTTAGTGCAAATACTATATGATATTTGCATCTCCATTTAGAATGTGATAAACTATTTATGTCTTTCATGACAAAACCTCCTATTATTTTATTTTTGGTTCCCAGACCAATTATATTCTATCATAGGAGGTTTTTACTTTTCTATAAGAGTTTTTACCTACCACCAGCATAGCTGGTGGTTTAATCAAGCCTATTCGGCAACAATAAAAAAATCCGAAGGATTTTTATCCTTCGGATTAAAATTTATAATCAAATACTAATAATAGAGTTTATTATAATAAAGATGCATCTTCTTCTTCTTTATTTTGTTTTTCTTTATCTATTATTTGTTTTTTGATGATATATGCTACAACAAGTAACATTAAGAATGCAAGTAATACAATAAGTAAACTCATACCACCTTTTTCAGCAAAACCGAATGCAGGTTTTTCTGTTTCTCTTCTATTAGATACATTTTGATTATCTGCTGGTTTATTTTCTGTTTTATCTAAACCACCTACCACAGTATCATTAACTGTATCTACATTTACTGCTTCTAATCTTGCTAAATCTCCATTTATAGGAGCTACTGGTGTTGTAGCTGCTAATCTACCATTAGCTATAGTTGAAAATCTATTTCCACCTAAATTAGCTATACCAGTATTATTAGCATTACTGTTAGCAACTAAATTATTACGATTATTTACTTCATTGCTATCTACACTTTCAACAAGGCTAATTGGATTATTGTTAACTACTACATTACTATTGTCAACACTTGATATAATATTAGAAGTACCTGTATTTGTAGCACCACCATTAGTTCCTACATCAGTAGTATTACCTCCAACATTAGTTCCTATATTAGCACCATTGTTGTTGTCTATAATGTTATTGTTATTTGAATCTGTATTGCTATCTGGTGTTGTAGTAGTTGATCCACCATTAGAGCTTCCACTGTTAGAACCGTTGCCGTTTCCACCATTTCCAGTACCACCATTTGGATTTTCTGGAGTTACAGTTGATCCACCATTGTTTGAACCGCTTCCACTTCCATTATTGTTTCCACTGTTTCCGTTATTCCCACCATTTGGATTACTTGGAGTTCCAGTTGAACCATTATTATCTCCACCTTCAGGTGCTACTGGTTTATTGTTACCACCATTTTCAGTGCTACCATTGTTACCATTTCCACCTGGATTATTTCCACCATCAGTTCCATTTCCTGGATTTTCTGGTTTTACAGTTTCACCGTTACCATTTTCAGTTCCTCCTGGATTTTCTGGAGTTCCTGGCTCAGTGCCACCGTTACCAGTGTTTCCATTATTTCCATTTGTTGTACTTTCAGTGCTTGAATCTGTTCCACCTTCAGGTTTTTTTATTTCTTCCCATTTAGCATATACAGTTACATCATCATACATATATACACTTTTTAAAGGTTTAGTACCACCTTCAGTAAACCAACCTAAAAATTCATATCCACCTTTTACTAATTTACAATCATTCTTTGGAGTAGGTAATTCTACCTCTTTATACTTTTCTAACTTTTTAACTTGTTTATAATCATAATTATAAGGATAACCATAATTTAATGTTAAAGTAGCATATTTTGATTGTTCAGATTCTTCTTCAAATACAGGATATAAATTTAAGTTACCACTAGTCATAGTAATATTATCTGAATTAATTATTATATTACTATTTGGATATAAGCTCCAACCTAAAAACTTACCTTTACCTTTTGGTTCTTGTTTTGTAATAGTTACTTTTTCATCTTTTTTATATTGTTTTAAATCAACATCTATATCTGAAAGATGTTCTTTAGTTTCAGGATCTAAATAATTTACAAAACCTTTTATATTAGTATATTCTGTAAATATTTTATAATCATAATCTTTATTTTCATGATTATATACATTTACATGTCCTTCAAAAGTATATACTTTATTTGAAAGTTTATCTAAATTATTTATAGTATACTTATATTCTCTTTGAGCTATAGTATCTAAAATACCTGTTTCTATAGGTTGATCTGTTGCAGATATAAATTTCAATCTTTTTCCAAGACCATCAAAAGTTACTTTTATATTAAATCTATCAGCATCTTTTCTTTCGATTGAATATTTTATTAAACCAGTATCATCTAAATAATATACTGGTACTTTTGGGTCTTGACCCTTTGGAACAACTCCATTTTTTCTATATTGATTTACATATATAGCTTTTAATGAAGTTGTATTAGAAAATACACCATCTTCTATTGTTTTTGTTGCACTTGGAATAAATACTTCTCTTAAATCTGTACATTCAGAAAAAGCAAGATATTTAATCTCTTCAACTACTGGCATATCTATATCTACTAATGCAGTACATTTAGAAAAAGCATAAGGTCCTATAACTTTTGTATTTGATACACTTACCTTTTTTAAATTAGTACAACCATAAAATGCAGAATTACCTATATCTGTTATTTTAGGTAAATATAAACTTTCTAAACCAGTACAATATGCAAAAGCATGATCTGGTATAGATGTTACTTTAGGCATATTAAATTCTTTTAAATTATAGCAAGCATAAAAAGCTTCATCACCTATTTTTGTTGCAGATGGTAAATCAATTTCTATTAAAGAACTACATTCTCTAAAAGCACGATTTTCTACAACCTCAACTCTAGGAAGATTTACCTGTTTTAAATTAGCACAAGCAAAAAATGCATTATAACCAATAGACTTTGCATAAGGCATATCTATTTTTTCTAATTTTTTACAAAAACCAAAAGCAGAATTTTCAATGTTAATTACATTATACGTATCTACTGTTGTTAAATTAATACAGTTATAAAATGCAGATTCTCCTATGTTTAAAACATTAGGCATATTTACATTTTCTAAAGCAGTACATTCATAAAATGCTTTTTCATATATATGTGTTACACTAGGCATATTTAAATATGTTAATTGTTTACAACCATAAAATGCCTCTGCACCTATATATTTTAAACTTGATGGAAATGTTATTTCTTTAATAGGGTTGTTTTTAAATGTACCTTTTCCTATATATTCTATTGCACTATTTTCTTCAAATACTAACTTTGTAACACCTCTATCTTCAAAAACATAATCAGATATTGCTGTTATTTCTTGTCCTTGAATAACTCTTGGTAATTTAAGTTCACCTATATTTTTAGGGGCACATTTAATACCTTTAATAACTCCACTTTCTATTATTAAGCACTCTAAAATACTTTCAGGAGTGTGGTTATCACCTTTACAAATTTCATTTTGGTTATCACCTTTGTTTGGGAACTTTATTCCACCACCAAATGAAATTTCTTCATCAAGTAAATCATTACCTTTTGTTTGATCTACTGATCCTTTGGTATTGTCTTTACCTAAAGCCCAAGAATAATCTGGAGTTGTTGAGTAATCTCCATATTTTTCTCCATCTGGAATTGGTTCATTATTATCAAATTCTTCAACTTCTACACTTACTTCTGGTAATCCTGAAGTTGAAGAATTACTTCCGTATATTTCCTTTGATACTAACTCACCATCTTCATACATGTCAACTTCAACGCTTACTTCAACACCATCTGGAACACCAGTTTCATTATTAGATGTATCTCCAGTTTCATATGGATTATAATTGATAAATGAATTTTCATCATTTATATTTTCATCTGATGGCCATGTATATTCGTCTATATATTGAAGATCTTTTTCTATTTGACTTGCTAAAATTAAATTTTGTGGTACCGCTACTGTAGATAATAATATAGCCGTAGACAAAAATCCAGATAAAAATCTGTTAAATTTCACCTTACTTTTTATTTTAATCTCCCCCTTAATAAATGTTTTCTGTCTTAACATAAATCATATTTGTTAATAAATAAGTTATATGCAACAATAAAACACCTCAAAACATAAAAAATATAACTCTTTAATAGCATAAAACAATATTAAATATTAATTTATTTGGATTTTAAAATCGTCTTCTACTGGTCTTTGTTCTAAAGTATCCATATTTTCTTTATATCTACCTGATAAATAATATTCATTCATTTGTTTACCTACTGGATAATTTGCTTCTTCTTTAGCTTTAGCTAATTCGATTTTAAAATCGTCTTCTACTGGTCTTTGTTCTAAAGTATCCATATTTTCTTTATATCTACCTGATAAATAATACTCATTCATTTGTTTACCTACTGGATAATTTGCTTCTTCTTTAACTTTATCTTCAGGTTTAGGTAATTCGATTTTAAGATCTAGTATTGGTCTTTGCTCCATAACGTCCATATTTTCTTTATATCTACCTGATAAATAGTACTCATTCATTTGTTTACCTACAGCATACTCTGTACTTTCTGTAGCGTCACTTTTTTCATTAAGCTTAGCTACTTCAATTTTAAAATCGTCTTCTACTGGTCTTTGCTCTAAAGTGTCCATATTTTCTTTATATCTACCTGATAAATAGTACTCATTCATTTGTTTACCTACTGGATAATTTGCTCCTTCATATGGGTTAAAATTAATAAATGAGTCATTATCATTGTAATTAATGTTTTCGTATTTTTTGTCAATGTACTGAAGGTCTTTAGTTACTGGTTGACTTGCAAAAATTAAACTTTGTGGTATTGATACTGTAGATACCACTATTGCGCCAAATAAAACTTTAGATAATAATCCATTAAATTTAATATTTCTTTTCATTACTAATCTCCTCCTTAGTAAAATACAATAAAACACATTTTTTTAGTTTAAATGCCGATTTCGACAACAAACCCCTTAAAAAATATAACTCTTTAGGCTTAGCGTAAAACAATATTAAGTGCTGCCAGTAAAACAATGATTAAAAAGCCTTATTTTTGAATTGTTTATACGCATATTACTATTTATATATTAATTATTCCTCCTTTACTAATTTCTAGCTTTATTTTAACATTTTTAGCAATTTTAGTCAATATATATAAAATATTATTATAAATAAATATAACAACTATTAGCTTTAGCTTATATACAATTTATTATTTTTTTCTGTTGTTATTAGTGTACTTTTTTAATAATTCATTTTTAGATACTTTTAATGTTTTAACTTTATCAGTATTTAAATTAATATTCCTAAAATCATTAATATTTTTATAAATTTTACTATTTTTTTCTTCTTGTAAACGTATTTTAAAATCTATTTCTGTTATTTTTTCGATTTTATTTTTTAATATTTTTATATCTTCTTTAAAAATTTGTTTATTTTGATTAAGATTGCCATTAAAACTTTCAAATATGTCTAAAAACATATTATCTATATTTATAATTTCATCTATAAATTTTTGCTTTTCATCTAATGAAATGTTTATAAAACTATTTGTATCGTTATTATCATTATTTTTAAAAACAATTTCTTGATTTTTCGTTATATTTAGTATTAAATTTAATAGCTCTATTTTTCTATCTAATATATAATTTAAATTATTTAATTTATTGTATATTTCCTCTAATTCTTTCAAAAGTAAAACTCCTTCTTAAAATATAGTATATATTTTAATATTAACACATAAAATATATTATATCAATATTTTACCCTTTACAAATCTATTTTTAAAAGGTATAATAAAATTAGTATAATATATTAAATGCTTTGATAAGGACAGTAGGTATATATTCTTAGTTTAGCGAGCTAGAGATGGTGTGAGCCTAGCCAATAGACATATACTGAAAATCACCTTTTAGCAGTAAACCGAAAAGATTTTTCTTAGTAGGCTTTAACGTATCCCCTACGTTACAGGGTTTAGAGAGGGTAACTTTTGTTACCAAATCAGGTGGTACCGCGTTTATTACGTCCTGTCTTTTGGCAGGGCTTTTTTATATTATTACTAATTACATTTAATACTAAAACAACTACTTTTAAGGTAGTTAAAATATATTTTTAGGAGGTTAACTTATGTACGATAAGGTTTTGACAAATTTAAACTTTGTTGAAAGAGAAAAAGAAATTTTAGATTTTTGGAAAGAAAATAAAATTTTTGAAAAAAGTATAGAAAGTAGAAAAGAAGGCGAAGTTTTTACATTTTTTGATGGTCCTCCAACAGCTAATGGTAAACCTCATATAGGACATATATTAACACGTGTTGTAAAAGATATTATACCTCGCTATAAAACTATGAAAGGCTATAAAGTGCTTAGAAAAGCTGGTTGGGACACACACGGGCTACCAGTTGAGCTTGAAATAGAAAAAAAACTTGGAATAAGTGGTAAACCACAAATAGAAAACTATGGTGTAGAACCTTTTATAAAACAATGTAAAGATAGTGTATTTACTTACGAAAGTCTTTGGAAAAAAATGAGTGATAGAGTTGGGTTTTGGGCTGATATGGACAATCCTTATGTTACTTATCACAATTCTTATATAGAATCTGTTTGGTGGGCTTTAAAACAAATTTGGGACAAAGGTTTGTTATATAAAGGTCATAAAATAGTACCTTATTGTCCACGTTGTGGTACATCTTTATCTAGCCACGAAGTTGCTCAAGGATATAAAGATGTTAAAGACAAATCTGCCTATGCAAAATTTTTAGTAAAAGGCACAACTAACGAATTTTTATTAGCTTGGACTACTACTCCTTGGACTTTACCTTCAAACGTAGCTCTTACTGTTAATGCCGATGAAGACTATGTTAAAGTAGAATTAAACAATGAAAAATATATTTTAGCAGATGCTTTAGTATCTAAAGTTTTTGGAGAAGAAGAAAAACCTACAGTATTAGAAAAATGCAAAGGTAGCGAGCTTAAAGGTCTCGAATATGAACCTCTTTTTGACTATGCTAAAAATATAGTAAAAGATAAAAAAGCTTATTATGTAGTGTGCGATTCTTATGTTACTCTTACAGATGGTACTGGTATTGTACATTGTGCTCCTGCATTTGGTGAAGATGATGCTCGTGTAGGTAAAGATAACAATTTACCTTTTGTTCAGCTTGTAAATGAAGAAGGTAAATTTTTACCAGAAGTTACAGATTGGGCTGGTGTTTTTGTTAAAGATGCCGACGAAGATATAATTAAAAAATTAAAACAAGAAAACAAACTTTTAAAAGCAGAAAACTATGAACATAGCTATCCTTTCTGTTGGAGATGTGATACCCCTTTATTATACTACGCTAGAGATACGTGGTTTATAGCTATGACAAAAGTACGTGATATGCTTGTTAAAAACAACAACACTGTAAACTGGATGCCTGATAACATTAAACAAGGACGTTTTGGTAACTTTTTAGAAAATGTTATAGACTGGGGCTTATCTAGAGAACGTTACTGGGGTACACCTCTTCCTATTTGGGAATGTAGCTGTGGACACAGAGAAGCTATTGGTAGCATAGAACAATTAAAGGCAATGTCTTCTGATTGTCCTGATGATATTGAACTTCACAAGCCTTATATAGACAATGTTCACCTTGATTGTCCAAAATGTAATGGCAAAATGACACGTGTAACAGAAGTTATCGACTGTTGGTTTGATTCTGGTTGTATGCCTTTTGCTCAATGGCATTATCCATTTGAAAATAAAGAAATATTTGATGAAAATTTCCCTGCCGACTTTATATCTGAGGCAATAGACCAAACTAGAGGTTGGTTCTACACTCTTATGGCTATATCTACTTTATTATTTGATAAAGCACCATATAAAAATGTTATAGTTTTAGGCCACGTTCAAGATAAAGACGGTAAAAAAATGAGTAAACACACAGGAAATGTAGTAGACCCTTGGACTGTTTTAGACAAACAAGGTGCCGACGCAGTTAGATGGTATTTTTATACAAATAGTTCCCCTTGGTTACCTAACAGATTTTACGAAGAAGCCGTAAACGAAGGCCAAAGAAAATTTATGGGTACTTTATGGAACACTTATGCTTTCTTTGTTTTATATGCAAACATTGATAATTTTGACCCTAACAACTATTCATTAGAATATGATAAACTATCTGCAATGGATAAATGGATATTATCAAAACTTAACTCTTTAGTTAAATTTGTAGATGAAGGTTTACAAAACTACAAGCTTACTGAAACTTCTAGAGCTATGTCTGAATTTGTAGACGAGCTTAGCAACTGGTATGTAAGACGCTCAAGAGAACGTTTTTGGGGCAAAGATATGCCACAAGACAAAGTTAATGCTTATATGACTTTATACACAGTTTTAGTTACTGTAACAAAACTTTCAGCTCCATTTACACCATTTATAGCAGAAAGTATTTATCAAAACCTTGTTTGCAAAGTGTCTAAAGATGCTCCACAAAGCGTACACCTTTGCGACTTCCCAACTTATGACGAAAAACTTATAGATAAAAAGCTAGAAGAAGATATGGACAGTGTTTTATCTATCGTAGTTGCAGGTCGTGCTAGCAGAAATACTGCTAATATTAAAAACAGACAACCAGTTGGTAATATGTTTGTTAAAGCTAATAATAAGCTAGATAATATGTTTATAGACATTATAAAAGAAGAGCTTAACATTAAAAATGTAGAATTTAAAGACGATTTATCTGCATTTACTAGCTACAACTTTAAACCTCAACTTAGAACACTTGGTAAAAAATATGGTAAACTTGTACCATCTATCGGTAACTATTTAAAAGAAAATGACGGTATTAAGCTTATGTCTGAGCTTAAACAAAATGGCTTAATAAAATTTGACATAGATGGCGAAAGTATAGAGCTTGCAGAAGAAGATGTTTTAATAGAAACTGCTCAAAAAGACGGCTATGTTTCTGAAAGTGATAAAAATGTTACTATTGTTTTAGATACAAACCTTACAGAAGAACTTATAGAAGAAGGCTTTGTTAGAGAAATAATAAGTAAAATACAAACTATGAGAAAAGAAGCCGAATTTGAAGTGTTAGACAAAATAACTGTTTATTATTCTAACAATGATAAAATAGCAAACATTATATCTAAAAATATAGAACAAATAAAAGATGATGTTTTAGCTACAGATATTTTAAACCAGTCTAACGACGGTTACACTAAAGAGTGGAACATTAATGGTGAACAAGTTGTCTTAACTGTTGTAAAAAACAACTAACAAATACCTTATAGCTATTAAAAATAGTATTTAATATAATATATAAAGGCTAAAGATTTTCCTCTTTAGCCTTTATAATTGAAATGGAGATTTTTTATGTTTAAATCTATATTAAAAAAATTATTTACTAAAGAAATTTTATTATATTTAATCTTTGGAGTTTTGACTACCTTAGTAGATACAGTTGTTTTTTATGTATCAAACTATAAATTAAATATACACTATGTTTTATCTACTTGTTTAGCGTGGTTGCTTGCTGTTTTGTTTGCATATATAACAAATAAGTTGTTTGTTTTTTCTTATAAAAATAGCCAAAATATTTTAAAAGAAATGTTTTATTTTTTTTCACTTAGATTTGTATCTTTGTTATTATCTATTGTATTTATGGTTATAATGGTAGATATTTTAAATATACAAGAGCTTTTATCTAAAATACTTGTTAATGTATTTGTTGTTATAGCAAACTATTTTTTTAGTAAAATTTTTATTTTTAAATCTTAAAATTTTTATTTAAACTATTTTATAAAAATGGTATAATATAGTAAATTTAATATAAAAATATTTATTACGAAAGGAAACTATATGATTAAACAAACAGTTAAAAATAATAATTACATTTTTTTAGCAACATTAATTTCTGCTATTATTGTTCTTATAACTTATGCTTTTTGTGGTTTTTATCCTTTTGGAGAAAATAGCATATTAAAAGTAGACCTTTATCATCAATATGCACCCTTTCATGAAGAGCTTAGACAAAAGCTCCTAACAGGTGATAGTCTTTTTTATTCTTGGCAAGGTGGGCTTGGTAAAGAATTTTTAAGCCAAATAGCATATTATACAGCTAGCCCTATTAGTATTTTTATATTATTTTTCCCTAGCCAATATATATCTGAAGCTATTTTATTTTTTGTGTTTATAAAAATAGTTTTATGTACTTTTTGTTTTAGCTATTATTTAAAACATACATTTAAAAAAGAAAGCATTTTAATTACCATATTCGCTATTATGTATGGGTTTATGGCCTTTATAACTAGCTTTTATTGGAACATAATGTGGTTAGATTCTATTTATCTTTTTCCACTTGTAGCCCTTGGTATAGATAGGCTTGTTAAAGATGGCTCATATAAAACTTATCTTATTAGCCTTATATTTTGTATTATAGTAAATTTTTATATAGCATTTTTAGTATGCGTATTTGCTACTATTTATTTTTTAATAAAAGTCTTTTCAGAATATAGCATAAAAGATTTTAATATTATAATAAATAGAATTATAAAATTTGGTATTTTATCTTTATTAGCCGGTGGTACAACTATGTCTTTAGCTATACCAACAGTAGTTGCACTTGGCAGAACACAAACTTCTGATACATCTTTTCCTTCGTTTGAAATGTATCAAAATGTTTATCAAATAATAACAAACCACTTTTCTGGAGCAAGACCTGTTGTTTTAGCTAGAAATGAAGATTTACCAAACCTTTATAGTGGTGTTTTAACAATGGTTTTAATACCTACCTACTTTTTTAATAAAGAAATAAAGCTTAAAGAACGTATATCTTTTGCTATATTAATACTATTTATGTTAGCTTGTTCTATTTTTAAACAACTAGACTTTATAATACACGGTATGCATTTTCCTGCCAATTTACCACATAGATATACTTTTATATATTCATTTATAATTTTAACACTTGCTTATAAATCTTTAATAAATGTAAAAGGTATAAAACCTTTAGTTATTTATATTTCTATACCATTTTATATTATTTATATGCTTATAAGTGAATATTATTTAATAAACGTAGTAGATGATATATCAAAGGCCTTATCTACATCAGACATTATTGCTAATGTTATATTATTAGTTTTATATATGGTTGCAATATTATACTATAAAAAAAGTTATTATGAAGAAAATATTAGTAATAAACATTTAAACTCATTCTCTATTGTCTTTTCTTCTATATTTACTGTAATATGTATGGGATTATTTATTGGAGGATTAGCATATAACATAATAAATTCTTCAGAGGGCAAAAGCTTAAACATTAGTTTTTATATTTTAACTTTACTATCTTTTGGTATAATCATTTTATGCGGTTTATTACTTAAAAATACTATATATAAATTTAACTTTAAATACCAATTAACAGTTATTTTATCAATGTTATTACTTATTGTATCTGGCGAAAGTTTGTTTAACTGTACAAATGGATTTTTCCATAGCGGTACTACTAGTCAAGAAAATTATATACAATATATAAAAGCAACAGATGATATATTAGAATATATAAAAAATACCGATAATGATGAAAATAAGTTTTTTAGACAAGAGTTTTCTAGGTTTACGGCTATAAATGAATCTACAATGTATCACTATAATGGATTTTCTCAATTTTCATCTTTAGCCTATGGAGATACATCTAAGCTTTTAGAAAATTTAGGTATTGCCGCAACAGGTAACTCTTATAGATATTATGACCCAACGCCTCTAATAGATTCTATGTTTAACATAAAATATATTATGGCTAAAGACAATGAAATATTTAATCCAAATTATGAACTTATACAACAATTTGACAATGTATATCTATATAAAAATAAAACACCTTTATCTGTTGGATTTATGGTAAACGACACTATAAAAGATTGGGAAACTAACCAAGAAACACCTTTTATTACTCAAAATGAGTTTGTATATAATGCAACAGATATAAAAGATGAGCTTTTAACAGAGTTTCCTGTAGAACATTTTAGAGCAGAAAATGTTGATATAACTTTAAAAGATGAAAAACAGTCCTACTCTTACACATTACATGATGAAACAAACCTTGATTTGATACCTACTGTATATGCTAGAGCATATATTCCTAAAACACAACGAATATTTTTATATGTAGAGTCTACAAATTCTAAAAGATTTAAATATACAGTAAATGGACATACCTCAGATAGAGAAATTTCTACTGGTAGAAGCCTTATAGACCTTGGTCTTTTACAAGAAGGCGACTTTGTAGACATAGAATTTTCTCTTGATAGAAAAGGTTCGTATGAAACAACTTATTCTAAAACAGGTAATTTTAGAGTGTATGCTGCTTGTTTTGATAATGATATTTTTAATAATATATATAATGAATTATCTGATGAAATGTTAACTGTAACAGACTATGACAGTACATCTTTAAATGGTACTATAACAGCTAAAAAAGACGGTATTATGTTTACATCTATTCCTTATGATGAAGGTTTTTCTGCCTTTGTAGACGGTGAAAAAACTGAATTAATACCTGTTGGTAACAACGGTATTATAGCTATTCCAGTTAAAGAAGGAGAACATCAAATATCATTTAAATATCACGTTAAAGGGTTTAACCTTGGATTAATTTTAACTATTATATCCATAATTGGCATTATAATATATGCTTTTATTGACAAAAAATTTAAAAATAAAAATTTTTAATAAATTTTTAAAAAAATAGTTGCATTTTAAAAATTTATTTGTTATAATATAAAAAATTAAATATGTATCGGCGTTTATACTTTTGTATATGAATGAAAGCTAATCTATGGATAAATTTTTAGAGAGTTAATGGTTGGTGTAAATTAATATTTTATTATAGAGTTCCACTTTTAAAGCTTATGGTGATTAAATCATAAGGGTTAGCCCTTTATAGCTTAAACGAGAGGCTATTTTTATAGCAATTTGGGTGGCAACGCGGGTTTTTTAAAGCTCGTCCCTTTCTTTAGGGACGGGCTTTTTTTGCATATTTATATATTATTTTGCAAAAATTATATATAGCCTAATATTTTAGCTTTAATACTATATATTAAAGTATAGATAGATACAAAATAAAGTAAAGGAGATATTGCTATGTTAGATATTAAAAGAATTAGAGAAGATTTTGAAGGAGTTAAAAAAGCCTTAGCAAAAAGAGGCAAAGAATATGATTTAGAAATTTTTTTAACACTAGATGAAAAAAGAAGAAACCTTTTACAACAAGTAGAAGAACTTAAAAACAAACAAAATACTACATCTAAGCAAGTACCTATACTAAAAAAAGAAGGCAAAGACACAACAGAGCTTATGGCCGAAATGAAAGAATTATCTGATAAAATTAAAGTATTAGACAATGAAGTAAGAGAAGTAGATGAAGAAATCCAAACTCTTTTATATAGCATACCTAACACACCTAACGAAAAAGTACCTTGTGGTGTAGATGATACAGAAAATGAAGAAATTAGAAAATGGGGCGAACCTAGAAAATTTGATTTTGAACCAAAACCTCACTGGAACTTAGGAGAACAACACGATATTTTAGATTTTGGACGTGCAGCTAAAATATCTGGTGCTAGATTTACAGTATATAAAGGTCTTGGAGCTAGACTTGAAAGAGCTTTAATAAACTTTATGTTAGACACACATATAGAAAAACACGGATATGTAGAGATTATGCCACCTCAAATGGTTAATAAAGGCAGTATGTATGGTACTGGTCAGTTACCAAAATTTGAAGAAGATATGTTTAAAGTATCTAACAATGGTTATTATCTTGTTCCTACGGCAGAAGTTCCTGTTACTAACCTTTATAGAGAAGAAATATTAGACGGTAACAATTTAACTATTAGCCACTGTGCATTCACTGCTTGTTTTAGAGCAGAAGCTGGTTCTGCTGGTCGTGATACAAGAGGGCTTATCCGCCAACATCAATTTAATAAAGTTGAGCTTGTTAAATTTACTAGACCAGAAAAATCTTATGAAGAGCTTGAAAAACTTACAAATGATGCTGAAAATATATTAAAACTTTTAAACCTTCCTTATAGAGTTGTAAGACTTTGTGGTGGTGATTTAGGCTTTAGCTCTGCTATGACTTATGATATAGAAGTATGGTTACCAAGTTATAACAGATATGTAGAAATATCTAGCTGTTCTAACTTTGAAGACTATCAAGCTAGACGTGCTAACATAAAATTTAAAGACAACATTAAAGATAAAGCAACATTAGTACACACATTAAACGGTAGTGGGCTTGCTGTTGGTAGAACTGTATCTGCTATATTAGAAAACTTCCAACAAGAAGACGGTAGCGTTATTATCCCAGAAGTTTTAGTACCATATATGGGTGGTATTAATAAAATAGGATAATTTATTAATAAAAAAATATGTTAGATATAAGGTTGTAGACAAAGTCTACAACCTTTCAAAAAACAATATTTTCTTGTACAAGGGGCTAAAAGCCCCTAAAAACCTATCTTTACGTATACGTGGCAAAGCTACATATGTAATTAAAGATGAGTACTCTTCGTTATCATACTCTCTAATTTTTTGTATTATTTCTATTTTGTTTACAGTATAAGCTAACTTAATATTTAAGTTGGCTATTTTAGGTTATAGAAGTTGTCTACAATCTTTCAAAAAATATTTTATGATACTTGTATGAAAAAATACCAATTTCTTCATACAAGGACTAACCCGTCTAAAAATCTAAATTTCTACACAATCTAAAACAAAGTCTCATTCTATAATTAGAATTTTTATACAAAGTATAAAAATAAAAAATTACTCTAAAATATTTTATATATTTATTAATATACACTATGCTTTATATTTATTAATTAAATCTATTGATTTTTTAAATTTTTATAGTATAATTTATAGTATAATTTAGTAAAATATTTTTTAGGAGTGAATAAATATGAAAAAATTAATTTCTATAGTTATGTCTATAACATTAGCATTAACATTAGTAGCTTGTGATAAACCTGAAAGTAATAATACTTCTGAGCTATCTTCTGAAACACAACAAGAAAAAGTAGATGAAAATGATTATATAGCTAAAATTAAAGAAAGAGGTGAGCTTATAGTTGCTACATCTCCAGATTATCCACCTTATGAATTTAAAATAGTAGAAAATGGGAAAGAAAAACTTGTGGGATTTGACATAGCAATAGCAGAAGAAATAGCAAAAGATATTGGTGTAAACTTACGTATATTAGAACTAGATTTTAATGGCCTTTTAGTATCGTTAAATGCTAACAAAGCCGATATGGTTATGGCGGGTATGACACCAGATGAAAATAGAGTTAAAGCTGTAGATTTTTCAGATATATATTATCTTGCAGAACAAGGTATTATGGTTTCATCTGAAAATAAAGATACTTTAAACACATTAGAAAGTTTAGCTGGTAAAAAAATTGGTGTTCAAAAAGGGTCTGTTCAAGAAAAAATTGCTTTAGAGCAATTATCTAATTCTAAAATAATGTCATTAGTTAAATTGCCAAATATTATTTTAGAACTTAAAGCTGGTAATATAGATGCAGCTATTGTAGAGTTTCCTGTAGCTGAAGGATATATTAAGCAATATCCAGAGCTTGCTTTATCTGATGCAAAAGTTATAGACGAAACTGGCGGGTGTGCTATTGCAATAAAAAAAGGTAACAAAAGCCTTGTTGACCAAGTAAACTTAACTATAAATAGATTAAAAGAAGAAAAAAGTTTAGATAAATATGTTATAGAAGCTAATGAAATTGTAAATAGTATGATAGAATAATAATTAAAATTAATAAAAGCCCTAAAAAATAGGGCTTTTATTTTGTAATTTATTAAGGATATTTTATATAACGTCTAATAAAATAATGATATTTCAAAATTAAAATGTTAATATTTTTAATTTGGGGAAAATTTTAACATTTTAAAAGTTTAAGCTTTATCTTCTTTTTTTATAGAAGATTTTCTTATCATAAAAAATGCAAATAAACATATTGCAAAAATTATACCTACTATATTTGATATATTTGGAGGTAATTTAAGACCTTCTTTTGCTTGCATTATATATGAAATACAAACATAAGACATTAATGTAGCAGGTAAAATAGCTATAAAATAATTTTTATTATTTTTATAAAGATATACACCTACTGTCCATAAGAATATAGTTGCTAATGTTTGATTTGACCAAGCAAAATATCTCCAAATAATATCAAAGTTAACTGTTGTTAGGAAAATACAAACAATAAATAAAGGTATTGCTATAAGAAATCTTTTTGATATACTTTTTTGGTTTATTTTAAAAGCATCTGCTATTGTAAGTCTAGCGCTTCTAAAGGCCGTATCACCAGATGTTATAGGACAAGCAACAACACCTAAAACGGCTAAAATAGCACCAAATGTACCTAAAAGCTCTTTTGATAAAAAGTTTACAACACCTGCTGCCCCATTATAGCTATTTAATGCTTGTGCTACTCCCTCTGGGCTACCCAAAAATGAAATAGTAACAGCACACCAAATTAAAGCTACAATACCTTCAACAACCATTGCTCCAAAAAAAACTGCTTTAGTTTCTTTATTATTTTTTACACAACGAGCCATCATTGGAGATTGTGTAGCATGAAAACCTGATAATGCTCCACAAGCTATTGTAACAAATAAAAATGGAAATACATTTAATCCATCTGGATGTAAATTTGTAGCAAATGTTTGGCTATTAATTTCTATCATTGGGTCTGTACCTTTAAAATGATTAATAAACATACCACCACATAAAAATACAGCCATTAAAATAAGACATATCCCAAACACTGGATAAATTTTTCCTATAATTTTATCTACTGGTAAAACTGTTGCTAAAATATAATAAACTATTATTATACCAACTAATAAAGTTTTATCTAACCCTGTAAGGTTTGATAATAGCCCTGCTGGAGATATAACAAACACTGTTCCTACTAATATTAATAAGATAACTGAAAAAACACGCATAATATTTTTCATAGTTTCGCCTAAATATATACCTACTATTTCAGAAACAGATATCCCATTATGCTTCATAGATATTACACCAGACATAAAGTCGTGTACTGCACCAGCAAATATTGTACCAAATGTTATCCATAAAAATGCTATTGGTCCAAAACAAGCACCTAATATAGCTCCAAATATAGGCCCTGTACCAGCAATATTTAAAAACTGGATTAATAAAACTTTATGTAATGGCATTGGTATATAGTCTATACCATCTTCCATAATTGTAGCAGGTGTTGCTTGATTTTCATCTAAACCTGCTTGCTTGTATACATAACTACCGTATATGAAATATCCGCCAATTAATATAGCTAAACATACTAAAAAAGTAATCATATATTGCTCCTCCTTATAAAGACGTTAATATTTTATATTAACATTATATATAAAATTGTTATAAAATACAAGAAAAATTTACAAAATAAGACTTTTTATATATATTTTTTACAATATAATTAACTTTTAAGTAACTTTAAATAATATTTATAATAAAATTAATTTAAACATAAAATAAAAATATAAATTATATAAATACAAAATAATTATATACATATTTAATAAAATTGTTTATTTTTGTTATAAACTTATGTTATAATATTAAAGGTGATTATTTTGATAATAACAAAAATAGAAAAACAAAAAAATAATAACAAAAGATATTCTATATTTATAAATAACGAATTTGCTTTTGGAATAGATGAAATGGATTTACTATATTACAAACTAAAAGAGAATGAACCTTTAGACAAGGAAAAATATGAATATATTTTAAATAAACTTTTACTAAAAAGCGCAAAAGATAGAGCTTTAAAATATCTATCTTATAAAATGAGAACTAAACATCAGGTTATAAAAAAGTTACAACAAGAAGAATTTCCACCTAATGTTATAAATAAAGTAATAAATATATTAGAAAAATATAATTATATAAATGATGAAGAATTTGCTAAAGCTTTTATAAAAGATAAATTAAACCTAAAAGGTTATGGACTTTTTAAAATAAAATATGATTTAAAAATGTTAGGTGTTAATGAAGAAATTTTTACAAAATACTTATACGATAAAAATTTCGTAGATGAAGAAGAAAAAGCAAAAAAATTATTATTAAAAAAAATTAAAAATTTAAATATAGAAAATTTAGATTATAAAAAAAAGCAAAATTTATATGCTTATCTATCTAGAAGAGGATTTTCATATGATAGTATAAATAAAGCATTTGATTATATGTTGGAGGATTTTTAACTATGGATAATAAAAACAAAAGGTCTTCACTTAGAAAAGATTTTTTTAAAAACTTTCAAGAAAAAGATTTTTTAGCTTGCTATGAAATAGCTGAAAATATTGTTAAACTATATCAAAAAGAAGAAAAAGAAAGTATAGAATTTTGTACAGACTTATATAACTTAGCATATATACAACAAAATCTAGGTAAATATAGCTTGTCTATAAAATACTATAAAAGATTATTAAAACTATTAGAGAAAAAAGATTATGATGTTGAAAATAATAAAGATATAGAAAAAATAAAATTTATTATAGATGTAGAAAATAGCTTAGGTATTTGCTATAGCAAAAGTGCTTTAAACCAAAATCTTTCTCTAAAATGTTTTGAAAAAGCTTTATCTTTATCTAAAAAATGTTTAAAAGAAGTAGATAATACAACAATAAATATATTACATAATATAGGCTGTTCATATTATGATAAAGAACAATATGAACATGCTATATATCATTTTTTAGAAGAATTATCTTATAGAGAAGATAAAAACATAGATTTTATAGATAACTTAAATTTTTTAGGCTATAGCTATGAAAAACTAGAACGATATGACGAAGCTATAGGATACTTTAATCAAGCTTTAGATATTATAAAAGGTTTATTTGGTATAAATTCAGAAGAATATATTGCAAATATATATTATATATCAGCTGTATATGCAAAAATGAAAAAATATGATTTAGCTATTAAAAGTTATGAAAAATCTTGTAACCTTATAGAACAAAAATTAGGAGATAAACATCCTTATCTAGCTGAAGCAATGTCAAAACTTGCAGAGGTATATTTAAAAATTGATAAAACAGAAGAAGCTTTAAAAATACAATTAAAATCATTAAATATTGTAAAAGAAACTGTTGGAGAAAAACATATTTTTTATGCTAGTAATCTTAAAAGAGTTGGGGATATATACTATATTTTAGAAAATTTTGAAAAAAGTTTATTTTATTATGAAAATGAAAACAAAATAAAAGAAAATGTTATAGGCATATATAACGAAGAATATATTAATTCCTTATTAAACCTTATAAATGTATTTATAAAAACTAATAATATGGAAAAAGAACAAGAGGCCTCAAATAAACTTTTTAAAATGGTAGATTTTGATTTACCTAAAAAATCTTATGAAAAAGCATTACTAATTTTATCTAAAATATATATACATAATGATTTATCATCTTATTTGTATGAAGTTTACAATCATTATAAAAATATAAATGATATAGATACTTTTGATGATATGATAAATAAAGCAAAAGAAATAGATGAAGATATAATAAATAAAGATAAAAAATTAAATGCAATATTTAATAGCTATAAAGAACAAGACTTATATGAAGAAGATTTAGAACAAGATATTAGAGATGATATTTTTGATGGTATAAAAAATCTTTTTGACGGTATAAAAAAAGAAATTAACAAAATAGAAAAAGAAAAACAAAAAAATGAAAATAAATTAGACGAAAATAATAGTTCTTCTGAAGATAAGGAAGACAAAGATAATATCTAAAAATTGGCTTAATATTTTTTTTTATATTAAACATAATAAAAGTATAGGTTAAATACCTATATTTTTTTAATTAAATTATTAGCCTATAATTTATATTTTATTATAAATAAAATAAACGTCTGTTTAAAATTTTATTATAATAAAATAGCTAATAATTATAACACAATTAGATATATTTTTAAAGGAGGATTAGCTATGAGAAAAATTACAACAGCCGGTTTAATAACGTCTGGTGTGGTAGGTGCTATAGGCTTAGCTTATGCTATGACAGATAAAAGAATGAGAAATAAAATGGCAAATGATGGCAAAAAAATGTTAGATAAAGCTGGAAATATGGTATCAAAAATGGATATATTTTAATAGTTAAAAATATATATTTATTAAATATTTAAAATTTATAATAATATGTTCAGTCTTAGGTTGTAGACTTTGTCTACAACCTTTATTTTATATTTTTTAGTAAAATAAATTACCTAAAAATATTCCTTTTACATAAGCTTAATCAAATGAATAAAATTAATTTAGCCTCTTTATATTATTATATAATATATAACCCCTTAAGCTATAAATTATAAAATACTGATAGTATATAATAATATTTAAAATTTTATATATTTTATGTATAAAAATTTTATAACTGTTAATAATTAAATTGTACCACTCATTTCCCCCTAATTTTG
Organism: [Clostridium] colinum; assembly: GCF_940677205.1. Lineage (NCBI taxonomy): Bacteria > Bacillati > Bacillota > Clostridia > Lachnospirales > Lachnospiraceae > Tyzzerella > [Clostridium] colinum. The sequence continues at coordinate 2,026,146 of NZ_OW712331.1, forward strand.
AGTGAAGTTTAATAATTTTATAAAAATTATTAAAAACTAGCTAAATATATAAATATATATTTAGCTAGTTTTTAATACATAAAAGTTTTATACTATAATATTACTCATTTGTTTCTTTCATATATCCAGTAATTTTATTATTATCCATCCATATTTTTTTAGATGCCATTAAAAATTCAATAGTATCATTACTTTTATCAAATATTTTCTTTAATAATGTTTTAGTTTGAAAAAGGTCATTATATGTTAGATACGGGTAGTCTTCCATTTTGTTTGTATTTTTTGTATAATATAATGCATAATTTAAGTTATTATCTAATAATACCCATTGATTTCTTGTATCTTCTATACCAAGTAACATTTTATCTGCAGTTTCTAAGTATCTTTTTTCACCAGTTATATTATATATTTCATACAAAAAGTTCATTTCTGCTAATTGATGGTTTAAAGATATATGTGTTTTTTCGTGGTTTGCTTTATGATAGCCATAATCTGCTACTAATATACCTCCACTTTGTGTAGGATAGCTATCTGTTTGGGCAAAGTTTAAGAAAAACTCAGCATATTTAACAGCAGATGCTAAAAACTTTTTATTATTATAATTTTGATATGCATATAATAAGCTTGTAGCAAAGTCTGTATTAAATCTTGTATCGTAAAAACCTGCACCTATTTTAAAATCTGTATATAGCCAATCTGACTGAGGTCCTGTTTCCCAATAGCCCATTTGATTTTGATTTTTCATACAAGTTTCTGTCATAACATATCCAAGATTTTTAGATAATGGATTAATTGCATATTTAGCAAAAGAGGCTCCTGTATAGTTAGAAGGGTGTCTATATAAAACGTCTTTACCACCAGGCTTATAATTAGATGGTGTTTGGAAATAATATCCATCATAGCTCCAACGTCTAGTTTCTGAAAGGTCGTGAGGTAAAAGCTCATTAAAGCTCTTCATTGTAGACCAGTCTACTAATCTTTTTGTAGACTCCATATACCAATATTCACCTATTAATGATTTATCTTGTGGAAAAGACATTTGTAAATCAAAGTAACCGTCTTTTTTAACAATTTTAATCATTTGTTCTTTATCTCTAACAATTGTCAAAGTATTATTTGTAAAAATATTTTTATAAACTCCTGGTACACTAACTATGTAGCTATTAGTATCTGTATCTATAAATAATGTAGTATGTTTTAAATTTGCCATATTAGACGTATTTACCCATTGTTTTTTAACTGGGTCTACATATCTAACTGTTATTGTATTTCCTTTTATAGGAATAGAAACATTATATCTTTCTGGTTTATTTTCTTTAAAATACATTCTATTCATATAATAAGTATCATTATTTTCAAATACAGTTTTTGTTGTTTTAGTAAAAATATTAAGTTCATCATTTGTAGTCTCAGTAGTAATAGGAGTAAACTTCGTTGGTGTATAAACTGGTACGTCTTTTATTATATTATATATTTTTAAATCTTCGCCTGATAAAGGATTTCCGTTTTCATCTTTAGGAATATCATTAACTATTTGATTTGCTGTATTAATAGTATTATTATTTGTAACTGTATTATTTATATTATTAGCATAAACATTTGTTGTTAAAGCAGATAAGGCAACAGTAAACTCCATAATCTGCATAATATATTTTTTCAAAATTTAACACCTCTCAATATTTTTATTAATTCTACAAGTTATTATACCATTATTTTTAATATTTGCAATTAGTTTGTTTTTTTTAATGTAATTGTAACATAAATATTACTTATATAAACAATAATAGGCTAATTGCCATAACAATCATACCAGATATTAAACCATAAATAGAAAGGTGATGCTCTCCATATTCTCTGGCCGTAGGTAAAAGCTCATCAAAAGATATAAACACCATAATACCTCCAACCATTGCAAATATTATACCAAAAACTATATCATTCATTATAGGTACTAAAATAAGAAATCCTATTATTGCTCCTATTGGTTCAGACAAGCCCGATAAAAATGAATATATAAAAGCCTTTTTCTTAGACCCTGTTGCATAATATATAGGTATAGATACCGCCATTCCTTCTGGTATATTGTGTATAGCTATTGCAACAACAATAGGTATAGCTATTTTAGGTTCTTGTAAAACGGATACAAAAGTAGCTATTCCTTCTGGAAAGTTGTGTATAGCTATTGCTAAAGCCGTAAATAATCCTGTACGTTTAAGACTTTTGGTATTTTCTTTATTTATTTTTGGCACTTCGTGTGGGTTTTCTTCACAAGGTATCATTTTATCTATAATAGCTATAACTAACATTCCTAAAAAAAACGATATAACTGTTATCCAATAGCCTTTTTTTTCTCCTAACTGTAATATAAGTTTTTCTTTTGCTTCAAAAAATATTTCTATCATAGATACATATATCATAACTCCGGCAGAAAAGCCCAAGCTAATGGATAAAAATTTTTTATTAGTTGTTTTTGCAAAAAATGCAATAACGCTTCCTATAGTTGTGCTTAAGCCTGCTATTAATGTTAAAAAAAATGCTAAAAAATAAGTTTCTATAATATAACCCCCTTTGTTAGCTTCTGCTAACTAACAAAAGTTTAACATTATATATATTTTTTGTCAAACTAAATTTTATCCACATTATATTCATTTTTATTTTGTCCACATTTTTAAATTTAATTATTTTATATTGTTGGTAACTTTTTTACTTTATTTGTTTTTATTAACAATAATAATAAATATTTAAATATATATAGTTATCAACAATATATTTAAGCTTTTTTATACAAAAAATTAAGAGACTGCCAATAAAATTGACAGTCTCTTAATTTTTTGTATATTAGTTAGCTCTACCTAAATATTCACCAGTACGAGTATCTATTTTTATTTTTTCACCTTGTTCTAAGAATAAAGGAACATTTACAGAAACACCTGTTTCTACAACGGCTGGTTTTGTAGCACCAGTTGCTGTATCACCTTTAAAGCCTGGCTCTGTTTCTATAATTTCAAGCTCAACAAACAATGGTGGTTCAATACCAAAAACATTACCGTTATAAGAAAGAACTTTTACAACTTCATTTTCTTTAACAAATTTTAATGTATCTCCAACCTCTGAAGCATTAACAGCTATTTGCTCATAGCTTTCATTATCCATAAAATGATAAAGCTCTCCATCATTGTATAAATAGCTCATATCTTTTCTATCAATATGTGCTCTACCCATTTTTTCTGTAGGTCTAAAAGTTTTTTCTACAACAGCACCTGTAACAAGGTTTTTAATTTTTGTTCTAACAAAAGCAGCCCCTTTACCAGGTTTAACATGTTGGAATTCTAATATAACAAATATATCTCCCTCATATTCTATTGTAACACCATTTCTAAAATCACCAGCTGAAATCATTTAAAATTTCCTCCTTAAAGTTATATTATGTTTATTATTTCAACTTTAAAAAAATTTATTATAATTTTAAGTAAAATAATATTTAAAAGCATCTAAAGCCAAAATATAGCTATTTTCTTCAAATCCTGAAATTTGGCCTATACAGACAGAGGCTAAAACAGATTTTTGCCTAAATTCCTCTCTGTTATATATATTAGATATATGTACCTCTATGGTAGGTATATTTATAGACGAGATGGCGTCTCTAATAGCATAGCTATAATGCGTAAAAGCTCCTGCATTTATTATTATACCATCTATTTTATCAAAATAACATTTTTGTAAATAATTTATAATTTCTCCTTCTATATTAGACGTAAAAAATTTTACATTAAAAGATAAATTTTTAGCTTTTTGTAATATATCTTTTTCAATATCTTTTAAAGATTTTGTACCATAAATATCTTTTTGTCTAATACCTAAAAAGTTAAGATTAGGTCCATTTATAACAACTATATTTTTCATATAATCACCTATTTAATATAGTATTTTTTATATTTTTTGCCAATATAAATGGAGATTTATCATTTATATCAAAAACTATATCTGCATATTTATTGTATAAAGGTTCTCTTTTATACAATAAATCACATATAGTGTTAAATTTATTTTTATTTTTTAATAATGGTCTTTTATCATCATCTTTTATATTTTCATATATTTTTTCTGGAGAAGCTTTAAGATATACTATAATCCCATTATTTTTAAGGTTAATAATATTTTCTATATCTTTTATAACTCCACCACCGGTTGATATAACACAATTTTTCATTTTAGAAACTTTATTATATACCTGTTTTTCTATGTTTCTAAAATATTCTTCTCCAAATATTTCAAAAATATCTTGTATAGATTTATTTTCTTGTTGTTGTATTATACAATCTGTATCTATAAAAGAAAAATTAAAATTTTTGGCAAGCTCTTTACCTATAGTAGTCTTACCACAACCCATAAATCCTATTAAAACAATATTTTTACTATTCATTGTCTTTATGTCTTGGGTGTTTTTCTACTATTTTTATAGCATTAGTTATTGCTGTAATAATATCTATAAGGCATTGATTTTCATATGAACTAAGTTTTGCATAGCAAATTCCTTTTTCTGTTGCTACATATTTCGTTGGAAGATTATTAAGAGAAATTGCCATTATGTCTGCTTTACATCTATCACAAAAACAACTACAATTATTTTTTCTCATTACTTCTTCTAATTGGTTACAAACTAATTCCTCCATATAATTTTTTACTTCCATTTGAGTCTTCATAAGAAAACCTCCTTTACAAATAATATATACATATTATACCATATTTTAATTTATTTTACAATATTTTAATGTACTTATATTAAAATATTAGTCTAATTTTAGAAATATATGAAATATATACAATTATTTTTATAAAATATTTATATAATTTAAACATTTTTAAGGCTAGCTTAAAAATAAGCTAGCCTTAAAAATATTAATCTTGTGTATATGCAAGTAAAGCAACGTGTCTAGCTCTTTTAATAGCTAATGTTAAAACTCTTTGATGTTTAGCACAGTTGCCAGTTATTCTTCTAGGTAATATTTTTCCTCTTTCAGAAATATATTTTTTAAGCTTAGCAGTATCTTTGTAATCAACAAAATCTACTTTTTCAGCACAAAAAGCACAAACACGTTTTTTTCTTTTACCACGTTTTTTGTTAACCATTGGTTTACCTCCTTTATAAACTTAATACGAAAGTATTAAAACGGCAGATTATCGTCATCTACACCCGTTTCTATACTATAAAATTCATCTGTTTCCTGAATATCATTTTGTGAGTTGTCAAACATTTTGTTAGGCTCAGTAGGCATATTGTTTGGTTGGTATCCTTCAGAAGAAGATTTGCTTTCTAAAAACTCTGCCTCTTCAACATTTATATCTGTTGAAATACGTTTTTGTCCGTTATTATCTGTCCAAGAGTTTGTTCTTATGCTACCAACAATACCTATCATTTTACCTTTTTTAAAATATTTACCGATAAACTCTGCTATTTTACCAAAAGCAACGCAATTTATAAAATCTGCATCAGGCTCGCCCTCTCTTTTGAAACGGCGATTAACTGCTACACTAAAACGTGTAACTGCTATTGGTTCTGCACTTTGAGAATATCTAATCTCTGGGTCTCTAGTAAGCCTACCAGATATTATAACTTTGTTCATAAAAACACCTCACATTACGCTTCTTGGCGAACTACTAAATAGCGAAGTACGTTTTCTTTGATACGCATACGACGCTCAATTTCAATTGGAGTTTCGCTATTAGCTGTAAAAGTGATAAAACTATAGAAACCTTCGTTGAATTTTTTAATTTCGTAAGCAAGTTTACGTTTGCCCCAATCATCAACTTTCTCGATAGTACCACCAAATTTAGTGATAATATCTTGAACGCTTTCAAACTCTGCTTTAAGAACTTCTTCTTCTAATGTTGGTTTAACAACAACCGCTAATTCATATTTATTCATTATCTGCACCTCCTTTTGGACTTTGGCTCTCTATAATAGAGAACAAGGATTTTTTCAATTTAAAATTATATCACACCCAAAAAAATATTGCAAGCATTTTATAAACTTAAAATAAATATTTTTACTCTATATCAAAAATATTATTTAAAATTATAATTTTTTTAATTTAAAAATAACTCAAAATAAAGACAAACTAAACTTTATAAATAAAATAGAAGCGTATGAGAAAAAGTAGTTATTATGTTAAATCATATAAGGGGTTTTGCACATTATAAAGCAAGGTTTTATTTACACAAAAAAACCTTGCTTTATTCATACAATAACCGATAATAATCTTATTATTTATTTATATTTTTACTATATAAAAAGCTAATTTTATTAAATACAGGCTAAAATACTTAAAAATCTAGCTTTTTATATAATTTAAGGTAAATACTTATCTTGTTATTATACCTTTTATACAAAATCTAAAAATATTTCATATTAAGTTAAAAACTATTTATTTGTATTATAATCTAATTTATTTATTTGTTCTTTTACTCTAGATATAGCTAAAGCATTTTCTGGTACATTTTTTGTTATTGTAGATCCTGCTCCTGTAGATGCATTTTTTCCAATCTCTACTGGTGCTATAAGATTTGTATTACAACCTATAAACGCATTATCTTGTATAGTAGTTCTATGTTTATGTTTTCCATCATAATTAACTGTAACTGTCCCACAACCAAAATTTACATTTTTACCTACATCAGAATCTCCTACATAAGTTAAGTGAGATATTTTTGTATTATCATCTATTGTAGAATTTTTTATCTCTACAAAATCTCCTATTTTTACATGTTCGCCTATTTTACTATTAGGTCTTAAATATGCATATGGACCTACTGTTGTATAGCTATTTATAAAAGAGCTTAACACAGTAGATTGTGCTATATTAACGCAATCTTTTATTTCTGTACTAGTTATTCTAGCATATGGACCTATTATACAATCACTACCAATAGTTGTTTTTCCTTCTATTATACAACCTGGTAATATAACTGTATCTTCTCCTATTTTTACATCTTTTCCTATATATGTGTTATTTGGGTCTTCAATTGTTATGCCATTTTCCATATGATATTTATTTATTCTTTTTTTCATAACATTAATAGCCGTTGCAAGCTCATATTTAGAGTTTACACCCAAAAATTCTTCATTATCATCTGCCACCATTATACCAACTTTATTGCCAGTATTTTTAATAATCTCTAAAGTATCTGTAAGATAATACTCTTTTTGAGAATTATTGTTAGAAAGATTATTTAACGCAGTTTTTAAAGCATTAGAGTTAAAAATATAAACACCTGTGTTTACCTCATTTATTTTAGCTTCTTTTTCATTTGTATCTTTTTGTTCTACAATTTTATTAAATATACCATTTTCTCTAACTATTCTTCCATAACCTGTTGGGTTGTCTACAAAAGATGATATAACTGTTGCATAGTTTCTTTCTTTATTGTGTATTTTAACAAGCTTTTGTAAAGTTTCTTTTTTAATAAGTGGTGTATCACCATATAATATTAATATATTTTCATCATCACCTATAAAATCTAAGGCTTGCATAACTGCGTGTCCAGTGCCAAGTTGCTCTTTTTGATAACCATATTTTATATCTGAGCCCAAAACGGATTTTACCATAGCACTTTGGTGCCCTACTATAACCATTATATCATCAGCATTAATATCGTTTGATGCTTCTATAACATAGTCTATCATTGTTCTATCTAATACCTTGTGTAAAACTTTTGGTATTTTAGATTTCATTCTTGTGCCTTGCCCACCTGCTAATATTATAACTTTTAATTTACTCATTATTACACCTCTTTTTTATTTAAGGAACATATGTTATTGCTTGTTTGCCCATTTGCTCCCACGCTTTTATAAAATCTGTTTTATTTTGTTTTTGTGTCATACCTGGATACATTGGGTCATTATAATATATATATTGATTGTCATATCCAGTTATTAATACAGAATGTTCTCTATATGTCATTTTTACATTGCCTCTAGTTGTGTTTAAATAGTCAAATTCTTGTTCTGGTAAAGGCTTAAACCTTGTATTTATTATAATCCAAACGGGGCGATTTTTACTTATATAATAATATAAATCTTGAAAATTTGCACCAGTTAAATTTAAGGCCTCACCACCAACATATTCTTTAAAAATCTCATATATAGGTTCATTATAAACACCATATCCCAAATTTTCTTTAGAATATATATCTCCAACAAATCCTTTATGAGGATTACCATTATATTGGTTACCATCTTTTAAAGTAAATATAAAAGGCTCTTTTTTTATTTTGTCTGCAAGTTCCATTTTATCAACTTTTATCCCTTTATAATTTAAAAGCATAGCAAGGCTTGTAACTTCGCACCCTCTAAATAGCTCTGGATATTGATTTAAATAAGGAACTCGCTCTATTTGATACATATTAGGTACTTTTGTGTTGCTTTCCCATATAAATGAATTACTTTTTCTAAAAAATATAGTAGAATTTTCATATTTTTTAGCATAGTCTAAAGCTTGTTTATAGTCTACAAATTTTTTTAATAAATTATATCCTTGATAAACCTCATAAGACGGATTACTATCCCACACCCATTTATAATCTCCAGATTTTTTAATTGAAGAATTTTCATATTTTTTAGCGTATTCTAAAGCTTCTTCATAGCTGTCAAATATATCTATTAGTTTGTCATTTTGATAAACTTCATAAGCTATTTTTCCTGTTTTTGTTACATATACTATTTTATCTTCTAAATTTTTATTAAGATTTTTATTTATTTTATACATAAAAAATATAAATATATTGACTATAACTATACATATAAGCAAAAAAATTATTATTATTTTTTCACTCTTTTGCAAAATAAATGCCCCCTAAATATATTAAAAATTTTTAAATATGTTTTATATAACATATTATTTTGTAAATATTATTACTTTAATAAATGATTTAATTATTAACCATAATTTGCAATTTAATAATAGGTATACAATTTATTATTTTTCAATATACAATTTTACATTATTTTATTATATATGTCTATAACTTTTTAACAATACCCATTTTTTAACTATATCATTTATTATTTATATGTTTATATCTTAAATTTTTTATTCTGTTTATAATTTTTTTATTGTTTATAACTAAAAATGTTGATTATATAAAATAATTTTGTTATTATATATATATTGTTAATAACTTATAGTTTATTAACACTTTTCCACAAATTGTTGATAACTATGTTGATAATAACTTAATAATTTTATTTTTTACTTAATTTTACAATATTTTTATGTTTATATGTATTTATCCAGATATGTTGATTTTATCTATTTTATATAAGTTGTTAACATATGTTGATAACTTATATAAACATATTTATCATTATATTCTTAAAATTTTTTAAATAAACAACCTATATAGGAGGTATAAA